>JBKHDS010000124.1:0-6916 GCA_046541215.1 Nitriliruptoraceae bacterium | reverse complement strand
TGGTCAGCAAGATGCGTTGCGCGACGGCGGTCTCGCCGGTCGCCGCCGCCATCTGACGGAGCTCGCGTAGGTGCCCGGCGGCTTCCGCGTAGCGACCGAGGTCGATCAGGGCGAAGGTCCGGTACGGCAGGATCGCCACGCGCAGGGCCATGCTCGTCCGGGCCACGGCCGGCCCCTGGTCGAGCAGCTCGATCGCGGCCTCGGCCTGGCCGAGCGGCAGGAGGGCGTCGGTGACCGCGATGACGTTCGCGGCGATGGCGTGGATCGGGGCGTGCGCCTGCTGGAAGGCACGGGCCCCCTCACCGAACCGGCGAGCCGCGGCCTGGAGCGCGGGCACGCTGCGCTCGCGGGCGGTCGCCCGCCCGAGCGCGACGGTGAGGCGGGCCCGCCCCAACGGCGGCAGCGCCGCGTGCGCCAGCAGGCCCTCGACCTCCTCGAGGAGCGGGCCGTCGCCACCGGCCGCGACCCGGTGCGCGAGCACGGCGGCCCGCACGTCGAGGGTCTCGCTGTCGGGCTCCGCGTCGCGATCCTCCCGGTCGGTCAGGACGCGCCGCGCACGCTGCAGGGTCTCGGCGTTGGCATCCTTGCGGCCCGACAGGGTGTAGGCGTCGGCCAGCAGCACGAGGATGCGCGGGTGCGTGGCCAGCAGCCCCCCAGGCAGCGCCGCGACCGCGGACTCCAGGTCCGCCACCTCCAGGCGCGCGAGCATCGCCGGCGGGAGGTCGACCAGGATCTTGGCGACGTCCTCCTGCAGCGAGGTGGCCAGGAGCACCTCGAGCCCGGCCGTGACCTCGCCGACCTCGACGTAGTGGTGGGCCGCGACACGCGCCAGCTCCTCGGCCGGGACCTCCGGGGCGATCGCGTCCCGGACCACGTCGGGCACCGTCCACCAGCCGTCACCGCGGTCGTCGAGGGGGAGACCAAGGTCGACGAGTTCGGCGATACCGCCGTCGATCCCGGCCACGCGCGCGAGGTGGTCATCGAGGAGCGGCAGGGCGGTCAACGACCCGGCGGCCGCGACCAGCCGCCGTGGGGGTCGCTCCAGCAGCCGCCGCAGGAGATCGTGGACGGTGACCGGACGGCTCACGAGCTCGGCAGCGACCCGTGCCACCTCGTCCCGCCCCTGGGCCCGACGCAACCGGTCCACGGCCAGGCGCATCGCCGCCGCCCACCCGGCGCCGCGTTCGGTGATGAGCCGGACGTCGGCGGCCGGGATCGCGGCCGCGAGGGCCGGCCCGAGCAGCTCGCGCAGCTCCTGCGGCGAGAACCGCAGCTCGTCCGCCGACAGCTCGACGCTGTCCGCCTCGAGCAGCACCCGACGCAGCGCGGTCGGGATGCGCCGACCGGCCAGGACGAGCCGGTGCGGTGGCGGCCACCGGTCCGCGAGCTCGCCGAGCGCATCGACGAGGTCGTCATCCGCCCGCTGGAGGTCGTCGATCTGCAGGACCAGTTGCTCGCCCTGGCGCGAGGACCACTGCGGCAGGACGGCGAGGAGGTCCAGGTCGTCGTCACGGCCCACCGCCGCTACCAGATCGCTCAGCCCGAGGTGCCGCAGCGACGCCCGGACCTGCCCGAGGAACCGCGCCTGGCTCCCGCCGGCCCCCTCGGTCAGCCGCACCTGCAGGACCGGGCCGTCGTGACGGTCCGCGAGCTGCTCCAGCAGCGTGGACTTGCCCGCCCCGGAAGGTGCCTCGATGACGATCACGCGGCCCGACAAGGCCCGCCGCAGCAGACCCTCCCGCACCACCGTGTCGTTGATGGTCACCCCGATCGCGTCGCTGGTCTGGCCACGCCGCCCGACTCCTCCGGCGCCGAATGGGGTGCTGGACGCTACCGCAGCACCGCACCGTCGACCTCGAGCACCAGATCACCGCGATCATCCGTGTGGGCGGCCCGAAGGTGACGACACGACCCGCGGATCCTCGCACGCCCGGGTGCGGACCTGGACCCGGGGGGCTTCCGGTGCGCTCGAGTTGGCGCAAGGCGCCGGTGAACCCCTGCTGGTTGCGCCGTGAGTAGCTGCTGACGCAGCGCAGGCCGGCGCTGCCACGATGCCGGCCGCCGACCTGCTCCGCGCTTGGACGCCCCTCTGCCATCCTGCTCCCCGCGTGAGGGGCATCCCCACGCGGAGAGCGGAGAGGCGGGATTCAGGTCGCGGGGGTCGGCAGCGGTGCCGTGGCGCGCGCCCGGCGCTCCTTCGCGTAGGCGTCGGCGGCCAGCATCGCATCCACGACCATGCCCGGGTGGACCGGGAAGGGCTCGTTGTGGATCGTCTCCCCCGGCGCGCACGCCGCCTCGGCGACGCGTTCCAGGTCCGCGCGGTCGACCCCGTCCAGCCCGATGTCGGCGAGCGTGATCGGCAGCCCGACGGCGAGGCAGAAGTCGTAGACGCGGTCGACGAGCTCGTTCGGCCGGTCCTCGAGGACCAGCATCGAGGCCAGCCCGAAGGAGACCTTCTCGCCGTGCTGGTAGTCGTGGGTGGCGTGGAGCGCGGTGAGCCCGTTGTGGATGGCGTGGGCCGCAGCGAGGCCGCCTGACTCGAACCCGAGCCCGGACAGCAGGGTGTTGGCCTCCACCACCGCCTCGACGGCGTAGCTGACCGCGTCAGCCTCCACGGCGCGGCGGGCAGCCACGCCGTACTCCAGCAGCGTGTCGTAGCTCAGGCGCGCGAGCGCCAACGCCGAGCGGGTCGGTGCGCCGCCCGACATGGCCTCGGCCCGGGTCAGCGAGGAGGACTCGGCCTCGAACCAGGTCGCCAGGGCATCGCCGATCCCGGCGACCAGGAACCGGACCGGTGCCTTGGCCACCACCTCGGTGTCGACGATCACGACGTCCGGGTTGCGCTCGAAGAAGCGGTACTCGAGGAAGGCCCCGTCGTCGCTGTAGACCACCGACAGCGCGCTGCAGGGCGCGTCCGTGGACGCGAGCGTCGGCACGATCACCAGCCGCGTGCCCGCGGGGTGCGCGACCGCCTTCGCGGTGTCGATGGTCTTGCCGCCGCCGATACCGACCACGGCATCGGCCTCGACCTCACCGACACGGGCCGTGATGCGGTCGATCTCCGAGGGTGAGGTCTCTCCGCCGAAGGTCTCCGTCACCGCGCCGTCGAGTCCGGTGATGCGATCGCCGAGGATGTCCGCTGCGACCGGGTCGACCAGCAGCAGGGGGCGGTGCAGACCGAGCCGGTGCAGCCAGTCCGGGAGATCGTCGATGGCACCGACACCCTGGATGTAGCGGCCGGGGGCAGCGAACACGGCACTCTTCGGGCGGGCCGCGGTGTGGTCGGACATGAGGCACTCCTCGTCAGCGTTGCGTCGTCTGGCGGGGGACGACGGCTGGTCGGAGAGCGCGGTCGGCCGCGCCCGCAACCACCGTCGTCGGTGAGCCTGCGGGTGCACCCGGAAGGTGTCAAGTGGTACCTCCGGGCCACCGCACGATCGCGGTGGCCGCTGCTGCCGCCGCTGGTGCCGGGGGGTGTCAGCCCCGCCTCCGGTCCGGTCGATCACGTTGCTCCTCGGGGTTCGTTCGACCGTGCGAGCCGATCCGGGGGAGCAACTCCCAGGCGCTCAGCCCGCCAGCGACGTCTGCTCGTGCAACGTGGTTGCTTCGAGGCAGACGGCCACGACGCCGCCGTGGTACGAACCCAGGTGCCGCTCCCGACGGATCGCGCCGGGGTGTTCAGTACGCCCGCGCCGGGTCAGCGGCTGATGCGCAGGATGCGCCTCGCCCCGTTCGCGACCACGACGAAGATGACGGCACCCGCGAGCAGGTCGGGGAGAGCCGAACCGGTCGCCGACACCAGCAGGGCCGCGACGATGACCAACAGGTTCACCTTGACGTCGTTCGCGGTGAAGATCCAGCTCGCTTCGAGGTGCACCTCGCCGGTCCGGACCCGGTGCAGCGCCACGAGGACGACGACGTTGCCGAGCAGCGCGAGCAGCGACACCACGATCATGGGGGTGGGGTCCGGCACGGTTCCCGTCGCGACGACGCGGCGGACCACCTCGACGAGCCCGACAGCCGCGAGGCCGAGTTGCACGTAGCCGCTGGCCCGTGCGAGTTGCTTCTTGCGTACCGTCGCGGTCCCCACGGCCAGCAGGCTCAGCGCGTACACGGACGCGTCCGCCCCCATGTCGAGGGCGTCGGCCACCAGACCCATCGACCCGCTCAGTAGCCCGACCGTGAGCTCCCCCACGAAGAACCCGGCGTTGATGACCAGTGCGAGCACCAGCGCCGGCCGCTCACCGGTGCTCGTCGCGGCAGCCGCTCCTCCCGAGCGGTCCTCGAGGTGGGTCGTGCCGAGGTCGAGCGCCTGCAGCGCGGCGTCGACCTCCGCCGTGTCGTGCGTGTGCTCGATGACGACCTCGCGAGCGCCGAGGTCGATGGTGATGCCGACGACCCCGTCGAGGTCGGCGACCGCCATGCGGACCAGCTGCTCCTCGGCCGCGCAGTCCATGCCGACGACCCGGAAACGGCTGACCGTGGCCGGGTGCTCGCGATCCGGAGGCGTCGGTGACGCGTCCACGTCCTCTGCCTCCTTCACGCTTCGAGCCGGCTGCACGGTCGTCCGTCCCGCCGCGCCTCCTCACGGCCAGCGGTCGCTGCGACGCTCAGCCGCAGCAGTGGTTCTTGAACCCGCAGTGCGGGCACTTCCAGCGGGTCCCGATCGGGTCGTAGGGGGTCTCGCAGCTCTCGCAGGGCACCATCGGCAACTCCTCGGTGCGGTCTCGCGGTGTGGTCATGCGGTGCGGTCGTGCGGCACGGTCATGCGGTGCGGTGGGCGCAGCCTACGAGCGCCCTGCCCGCGCACCGAGCACCTGCCGCAGGACAACGGTCGGGGTGTCAGCCTGCCCGCGAGTTGCTCGGCCGCCTACGCGGCCCGCAGCGGGTCGGCGCCTCCCCGCGAAGGCCATGGCAGTCCGTCCGTCTCTGGCCTGCAGGACGGCGTTGCGCTCGGGACACTCGAGCGCAGACCATGGACCCTCACGAGGAGCCAGAAACGATGCCTGACGAGATCCGCCGTCCCAACGGCGAGGACCGGGAACCGGCGCCCGAGGAGCAGCGCCGGTCCCAGGAGGAGCTGAACCGGACCGGGCGTGAGACCGGGGGCGATGCTCCGGCTGCCGCGAGCGTCGAGGAACGGGAAGCGGTCGCCAAGGACGAGGACGAGCTGTTCGGCGAGGAGTGACCGGGGCGCGCGCGGCAGCCGTCCCGTACCTACCCGTCGTTGTCACGCGGTGAACCGTAGGCCCGGCATTCGGTTCACGGGGGTCCCCCGTTCCGATCATCCGGTCACGGCATCCTCGCAAGCTGCCATGCCAGATGCTCGATCCGGTCGCGGTCCTCGAGCCGGGCTAGCAGGTGCTCGGGGAACCCTGCCATGCCCTGATGGGCACCGGCCAGGGCGCCGGCCATCGCAGCGACGGTGTCGGTATCCCGGCCGAGGGAGATCGCTGCAGTGATCGCTGCTATGGGGTCATCGCGGTTGGCGAGGAAGACCGCGACGGCCGCGGGCACCGACTCGCGTGCGGACACGCGGCTGCCGAAGCGTCCAGCAAGCTCGGTGAGCCGGTGCGGGTCGTCATGGACGCCGATCATCCGTTGCAGTCGCTCGCGCATCTCCGCGGTGGTCAGATAGCCGAGGATCGGGGTGAGGTCGAGGCGCGTTTCGCCGGCGCTACCGGTGGACGTCGACGGCGCGCTCGCGGCCTGGACGATCGCGCCCGCGAACAGCACCGCACCATCGATCCCGATCGGGTGGGCGTGGGTGACCCGGGCCTGTGCGGCTGCAAGGCCGGTGGCCCGCGCGAGGTCGGGGTAGGCGAGGATCGCGGCGGGGGCGGCGCGCATGGCCCCACCGTTGCCATAGGAACCACCTCCGAACAGGCTTCGTGCCGCTTCCAGGTAGGGCATGCCGTCGGCGGCGAGCGCGAACACCGTGGGCGGGCCGGCGGCGTAGCCGCGCCAGGGCTGGTCGTGGTAGGCGGCGGCGAAGGTGTCACCGAGGTGCTGCGCCTCCACCGTGCCGTTGCAGGCCAGCAGCGACTCGGCGAGCGCGATAGCCATGTGGGTGTCGTCGGTCCACCGAAGAGGGTCGGGGTTGCCGATGGTCTGGATGATCTCGTGGACTCGGACGTTCCGCTGCCCCTCGAAGGGTGCGCCGAGCGCGTCGCCGAGCGCTGTACCGACGAAGGCTGCGACCAGGCGGTCGTCGCGTTCGGGCTGGTGGGTGGTGCTCATGTCAACTCCGCTCACGAGCCGGTGAGGCCGCCAGAAGGCGTCATCGAAAGTGTGTCGGAAGCCACGAGGTGTGGGCTGCGCGCCGCCCGCCACGGCAGATGCTGGCGGTTGACTGCGAGCTCGGACGCGGTCCGTGGGCGCCGGCAGGTTGGCAAGTCCCGGCTGCTGACCGAGTTGGTCGAGACCGCCGCGGTCCCCTACCTGTACGCGACGGCGGTCAAGAACGCACCAGCGTCGGCCCAGGTCGCCCAGCTGGCTGACGACCTGCGCACCGCGCGGGTGCCGCTGCCGGGCCTGGAGGCCGCGTTCGCTATCCAGCCGGCATCCTGGCGTGACCTGTCCGCCCGGCTGCCGTTGGCGCTGGACGGCCAGCCGGCGATCGTGGTGCTCGACGAGTTCCCGTGGGTGAGCACCGCTCGCCCGCGAGATCCGGGCGGAGCGAACACCTCGCGCCTCACCCGCCCGACGTCGGACCAAGCCCCCGAGGAAGGACCACACGGGCAGATGCCACGCCCATCGGCACGCCACAACACCGCGTTTCCGGGCGTTGCGCATTGGTTGGTGGGAGTCAGCGGGGATCGGTGTCGTAGGCGTTGCCGCGGTGCCGGATGGCGATCACGCGCACGGTCTTGTCGTCGCGGAGTTCGTAGATGATGCGGTAGATCCCGACGCGGTA
>JBKHDS010000123.1:0-6937 GCA_046541215.1 Nitriliruptoraceae bacterium | reverse complement strand
GCTCGACCATGCCCCGGGCCGCGAGCGTCGCCACGATCCCGTGCACGGTGGAGTTCGGCAGCGACAGACGCGCCGCGAGCTCGGTGAGCCGCAGGCGCCGGGCGCCCTGCAGCTCCAGCAGGATCGCGATCGCCCGATCGACCGACTGGATCACGACCGGGGCCTTCCGCCGGGTCGCCGCCCGTGCGTGCCTGCGCGCGCCCTCATGCCCCGGCCGCCCGGCGGAGCGCGTCGAGGACGATCGCTGCGGAGGTCGCGCCGGGGTCCTGGTGCCCCTCGCTGCGGGCACCGAGGTAGCTGGCCCTACCCCGCCGCGCGCGCAGCGGCACGGTCGCAAGCGCCCCGTCCTCGGCGGCGCCGACGGCCAGGCGCAACGTCCCGGCCAGGTCCGCGCCAGCCTTCGCCGCGCTCTGCGCGCGGTCCGCCGCGGGGCCGAGCGCGTCGACCATGGTCTTGTCGCCCCGCTCCGCAGCGCCGAGTTGCTGGACCGCTACGAGCGCGGCGAGCAGGGCCTCGGCGAACTCCCCGGCGTCGGCGTCGTGGTCGCTCGGCAGGGTCCGGCCGAGAGCGGTGAACCAGGTGCCGTACAGCGGCCCGCTCGCGCCGCCGATCGAGCGCGAGAAGGTGTGGCCGACGCCGGTGATCAGCTGCGCAGCGGAGGTGTCCAGGCCGTCCGCCAGCCGCGCGGCTGCGGCCCGGGCGCCACGGGTCATGTTCGCCCCGTGATCGGCGTCGCCGATCGCGGCATCCAACTCGGTCAGCCGCACCTCGGAGGCTCTCAGTCGCCGGTCGAGCTCGTGGATCCAGCGCTGCACCAGGGCGGCGTCGAGCCGGTCGTGGACCGTGTCGCTGCCACGCTGAGGCGCGGCCTCGGGGCCGTTTCCGGCCCCCGGCGGGATCTCCACGACGCACCCCCTCTTGACTCGGAGATGTTCGACCATGCCGAAAGGCCTTCGGCCGCTGGCGGTCGGACGCCGCGACGGCGAGCACGTCCCCCCGTTGGAGCGATCCGGCGGGTCCCCCCGGGCTCGTCGTCGCGCCCCCGCCCCGCCGGTGTCCCCGGCGGGACCAGCCGGGCATCCCGCCCGGTCCGACGGACGGCAGCGGGCCACGGGCCCGCGGGAGAGGGCACGCGATGAAGAAGCTGATCAACGCTCCCGAAGATGTGGTGGCGGAGGCGCTCCAGGGGATGGAGCTCGCCCACCCGGAGCTCAAGATCAACCACGAACTGAAGGTCATCGTTCGGGGCGATGCCCCGGTGCAGGGCAAGGTCGGGATCATCTCCGGTGGTGGCTCCGGCCACGAGCCGATGCACGGCGGGTTCGTCGGCAAGGGCATGCTCGACGCCGCCTGCCCGGGTGAGGTGTTCACCTCGCCGACGCCGGACCAGATGCTCGAGGCCACCAAGGCCGTCGATGGCGGTGCCGGCGTGCTGCACATCGTCAAGAACTACACGGGAGACGTGCTCAACTTCGAGATGGCGGCCGAGCTCGCCGCCGCGGACGGCATCGACGTCGAGGCGGTCGTCATCGACGATGACGTGGCGGTCCAGGACTCGAGCTTCACCGCCGGTCGCCGGGGTGTGGGTGCCACGGTGCTCGCGGAGAAGATCTGCGGCGCGGCGGCCGAGGCCGGCAAGGACCTCGCCGCGGTCAAGGAGCTGTGCGAGCGGGTGAACGCCAACGGTCGGTCCATGGGCATGGCGCTGACCTCCTGCACCGTGCCGGCAGCCGGCAAGCCGACCTTCGAGCTCGGTGACGACGAGATGGAGATCGGCATCGGGATCCACGGCGAGCCGGGCCGCGAGCGTCGCAAGGTCGCCACGGCTGCCGAGGTCGCCAAGATGCTGGTCGAGCCGATCCTCCAGGACCTGCCCTACGCCGAGGGCGAGAAGGCGCTGGTCTTCGTCAACTCGATGGGTGGCACCCCGCTGATCGAGCTCTACATCATCTACAACGAGGTCGCGAAGATCCTCGCCGAGCACGGCGTCGAGATCGCTCGCAACCTCATCGGCCCCTACATCACCTCGCTGGAGATGCAGGGCTGCTCGGTCACCCTCCTCAAGCTCGACGAGGAGATGACCGGGTACTGGGACGCCGCGGTCGAGACCCCCGCGCTGCGCTGGGGGGCGTGACCATGGCCGAGACGACCGTCGCGGTCGCCGATCTGGTGGCCTGGATCGAGCGGTTCTACGAGGTCATCGCCGAGCATGCCGATGAGTTGACCCAGCTCGACTCCGCCATCGGTGACGCGGACCACGGCACCAACATGCGTCGCGGGTGCCGGGCGGCCGTCGAGGCTCTGGAGGCGGCCGGACCCGAGGATGTCACCGGGTTCGGCCGCGCCATCGCCATGAAGCTGATCTCCGCCGTCGGCGGCACCTCCGGGCCGTTGTACGGCAGCTTCTTCCTCGCGCTCGGGACCGCCGGTGGCAGCACCAGCGAGCTCGATGCGGACGGCACGGTCGCGGCGCTGAGAGCCGCGGTCGAGGCGGTCCAGAAGCGGGGCAAGGCCGAGCCGGGTGACAAGACCATGATCGACGCCCTGCTCCCGGCCGTGGAGGCGATGGAGGCCAGCCTGGGCGAGGGAGGCAGCCTCGCCGACGCGCTCGCGGCCGGCACCACCGCGGCCGAGGAGGGCATGCGCGCCACCATCCCGATGCTCGCCCGCAAGGGGCGTGCCAGCTACCTCGGGGAGCGCAGCATCGGCCACCAGGACCCCGGGGCGACGTCCTCGTGGTTGCTGGTGCGGTCCGCCGCGGAGACGTTGGCGACCGCCTGACGGCCCGACCCCGGACCGGGCCGCCGTCTCCCGCGGTCGCCCGGTCCGGGGGCGGGCTTCCCCCCACCATCCGCGGCCCGCACCACGCTGCCGCTCGGTCCTGTGGTCCACCGCTGAGGCTGCAAGGAGGGTTCCCGTGCCCGTCGGCATCGTTGTCGTGTCCCACAGCGCGGCCCTGGCTGCGGCTGCCGCCGAGCTGGCCAGCGCCATGGCCGGCGACGACCTCCGCCTCGCGCTCGCCGGCGGGATCGACGACGAGGAGGCGCCTCTGGGCACCGATGCGGTGAAGGTCATGGCGGCCATCGAGGAGGTCGACGACCCCGCCGGTGTGATGGTGCTGATGGATCTCGGCTCGGCGGTGCTGTCGGCGGAGATGGCGCTCGACCTGCTCCCGCCGGAGACCGCCGAGCGCGTGGTGCTGTGCGAGGCCCCGATCGTCGAGGGGCTGATCGCCGCGGCGGTCCAGGCCAGCGCCGGTGCCCCCATCGAGGAGGTGGTCGCCGAGGCTCGCGCCGGGCTGGACGCCAAGGCGAGCCACCTCGGGGTCGAGCCGGCGCGCGCCGAGGCAGAGCCGGCGGCCCCGGCGGCCCCGGCGGCCCCGGCGGCTGGTGAGGTTGGGGACACGCCGAGCATCTCGATGCGGCTCACCGTCCCCAACGAGCTCGGCTTCCACGCCCGGCCCGCCGCCCGACTGGTGGAGCGGCTCGCGAAGCTGGACGCCGAGGTGCGGATCACCGACCACACCACTGGCCGGGGGCCCGTCTCCGCCCGGAGCCTGAACGGTCTCATCACCCTCGGGTCCCGCCGTGGGCACGAGCTGACCGTCGAGGCCACGGGCCCGGACGCCGCGACCGCCCTGGAACGCATCGAGGCGCTGGTCGCCGACAACCTCGGGGACCCGGTGACACCCACCGGGACGACCGTTCCGGCTGCGCCGGCGGGTACCGGCGGGGGCGGACGGGCGCCAGCGGGGGCGCCGCTGACGTCCGCTGCGGCGTCGGAGCCGGATGCTGACGGGGTGCTGACCGGTCTGCCTGCCGCGCCGGGGCTGGCCACCGGACCGGTCCACCATCTCGGCGCCGCGGGGCTGCCCGGGCTCGATGTGCTCCTCGCGGCCGCGAGCGAGCCGGCCGAGGCCGCCGAGGAGCTCGACCGGTTGGACGCGGCGCTCGCCGAGGCCCGCGAGCAGCTCGTCGCGGCCCACCGGGCGCTCGAGGCGCAGGCTGGCACGGCCGCCGCGGAGCTCGTGGGCACCCAGCAGCTGGTCCTGGACGACCCGGACCTGCTCGAGCCCACCCGGGCGGCGATCGCCGAGGGCGCGAGCGCGGCGCAGGCCTGGGCGGCAGCGGTCCGCGACGCGCTGGCCGCCTACGCCCAGATCGACGACCCCTACCTCGCCGAGCGTGCCGGCGACCTCGACGCGGTCGGCCGCGAGGTGCTGGCGGCCCTGGTCGGGGCGAGCCGGGAGGCCACCGTCCCGAGCGGCGTCGTGGTCGCCGAGGACCTCAGCCCGGCCCAGACCGCGCAGCTCGATCCCGACCGGGTCGTGGCCGTGGTCACCGCCGGCGGCTCGCCGACCGCCCACGCCGCCCTGATCGCCCGTGCGCTCGGGCTGCCCGCCGTCGTGGCGGCCGGCCCCGCGGTGCACGACCTCGACGTGGACGTCGAGGTGGTGGTCGACGGGGACCGGGGGCGGGTCGAGACCCGGCCAGGCCCCGACCGGCTGGCGGAGGTGCGTGCCGCGGGACAGACCCGCGCGGCAGCCGCTGCCGCCCTGCGCGCCGCCGCCCAGGAGCCCGCGAGCACCCGTGACGGCACCCACGTGCGCGTCGGAGCGAACGTCGGTCTACCGCGCGACGCGGTTCGGGCTGCCGCCGAGGGCGCGGACGGGGTCGGGCTGATGCGGACGGAGTTCCTGTTCCTGGACCGCGACACCCCACCGAGCGAGGAGGAGCAGGTCGCGCTCTACACCGAGGTGTGCGAGGCCGTCGGTGGCCAGCCGGTGACCCTGCGCACCCTGGACGTCGGCGGTGACAAGCCGCTCGCCTACCTCCCGCTGCCGGCGGAGGCGAACCCCTTCCTCGGCACCCGTGGCGTGCGGCTCTCGCTCACCGAGCGGACCCTGTTCACCACCCAGCTCCGGGCGGGGCTCCGGGTCGCGGCCCGGTTCCCCGTGACGCTGCTCGTGCCGATGGTGGCCACGCTCAAGGAGGTCGAGGCGGTGCGCGAGGCCGTGGCCGAGGCGCGTGAGGCGCTGCTCGCGGACGGGCTGCCGGCGCCGGCCGAGCCACGGGTCGGGGTCATGGTCGAGGTGCCCTCGCTCGCGCTCAAGGCCGCGCACCTGGTCGGCAAGGTGGACGTCATCTCGATCGGCACGAACGATCTCACCCAGTACACGATGGCCGCCGAGCGCGGCAACGCCGCCGTCGATCACCTCGCCGACGCCGTCGACCCCGGCGTCCTGCACCTCATCGCCCAGGTCGGGCGTGCGGCCGTCGGCACCCACACCGAGGTCGCGGTGTGCGGCGAGCTCGCGAGCGATCCCACCGTGGCCGCGCTGCTGCTCGGGCTCGGGGTACGGGAGCTGAGCGTGCCCCCGGTGGACGTGCCGGCGGTCAAGGACGCGGTGCGTCGGACCTCGCTCGCCGACGCCGAGGCGTTGGCGGCCCGGGCGCTGACCTGCGCTTCGGCGGCGGAGGTCCGCTCGCTGCTCAGGTAGCGTCTGGCCCGCGACGCCCCCGCGGGCCGCGTGGACCGCGGTGCGGCCCCCGGTGCCGGAACGACCGACGAGGCCCCCGTGACCCGCCAGCTCGAACGCCGCGCTGTCGCGGAGCGTTTCGCCGAGGCCGAGCGGCGGCTCACCGCGCGCGGACCCGGCCGCATGGTCCCGGACCTGACCCGCATCACCGCGCTGCAGGAGCTGCTCGGCGACCCGCAGCGCGCCTACCCGAGCGTCCACCTCACCGGGACGAACGGCAAGGGCTCGACCACCCGCATGGTCGCCGCGCTGTGCTCGGCCGCCGGCATCTCCGCCGGCACGTTCACCTCGCCCCACCTGCAGAGCGTGCGGGAACGGCTGCAGCTGGCGGGGCGGCCGATCTCGCCGCGCCGCTTCGCCGAGGTGCACGAGGAGGTCGCGGCGCTGGCGGACCTGCTCGACGCGCAGGCGGTCGCGGCACACGGCGAGGACGCCGACCGCATCACCTACTTCGAGCTGCTCGTGGCCATGGCCGGCTGGTGGTTCGCGGACGTGCCGGTCGACGTCGGGATCTTCGAGGTGGGCATGGGCGGCCGCTGGGACGCCACCAACCTCGTGCGCGGTGAGGTCGCGGTGCTCACCCCGATCGACGTCGACCACCGCCAGCTCGGCCGCACCCCGGCGGAGACCGCGCGGGAGAAGGTCGGGATCATCAAGCCGGGCGCCGAGGTGGTGACCGCGGCGCAGACGCCCGAGGTCGATGCCGTGATCGATGCGGCCGTGGCGGCGGCCGAGGCACGGCGGTGGCGGGCGGGGGAGGAGTTCGCGCTGCTCGCTCGCTCGATCGCCGTGGGGGGCCAGTCGCTCACCGTGCGGGTGGGCGACCGGGTCGTGGACGACATCCTCCTCCCGCTGTTCGGCGCGCACCAGGCCGACAACGCCGCCGTCGCCCTCGCGGCCTTCGCGGCGCTGACCGGCGAGGCCTTCCACGCCATGGCTGATGACGTCCTCCGGCACGGTCTGGAGGCGGTCACCGTCCCCGGCCGGCTCGAGGTCGTGCACCGCGCGCCGACGGTGCTGCTCGACGGCGCCCACAACCCCCACGGTGCCCGCGCCACCGCCGCCGCGGTGGGGGAGTCCTTCGCCTTCGACGAGCTGGTCCTGGTGGTGGCGTGCCTGGACGACAAGGACGTGGTGGGGATCCTCGAGCCCTTCCGCGAGGCCGTCTCGCACGTGGTGGTCACCCGTGCACCATCGCCGCGCGCGGCGTCGCCGGCGCGGCTGCAGGCCGCCGCGGCACAGGTGTGGGCAGGGCGTGGGGTGGCCGTCGAGGTGGTGGAGGAGGTTCCGGCCGCGCTGGAGGCAGCCCTGGCGGTCGCCGGTCCTGCCGACGGCATCCTGGTCGCCGGCTCCCTGCACCTGGTCGGGGCGGCCCGGGACCGGTTCGTGCCGCTCGAC
>JBKHDS010000122.1:0-6946 GCA_046541215.1 Nitriliruptoraceae bacterium | reverse complement strand
CGGGACGGTGCTGCCGTCACTGCTCGGCTTCGCCGGCGTGGCCTGAGGCGACCCGACGCGGCCGCAGCGGATCCTCGGCACGGCCACCCCGACGGTCGCCTCAGCGGCGCGGCCGCAGCGGCTCACCGGCCTCCGCCTTGGCAGCCAGGCTCGCCGGTGGCAGGAACCGATCCCCGTAGGCGTCGGCGAGCTCCTTGCACCGGGCCACGAAGCCGGTGGTACCGCCCGCGTACTGGTCGATGTACTGCGCCACCCCGCCGGTCCAGGCCGGGAAGCCGATCCCGAAGATCGACCCGATGTTGGCGTCCTCGAAGCTCTCGATCACCCCCTCGTCGAAGCAGCGCACCGTCTCGAGCGCCTCGGCGAAGAGCATCCGCTCGATCAGGTCGATCAGCGGCAGGTCGGCCTCCCCGCTCGTGATGTGCTCGAGCAGCCCCGGCCACAGGCGGGTCCGGGTGCCGTCCTCGGCGTACTCGTAGAACCCCGCCCCGCTGCTGCGGCCCTCGCGGCCGTGCTGCTCGACCATCGTGTCCAGGATCGCGAAATCCGGGTGCGGCTCGTAGGCCAGGCCGGCCCGCTCGGCGGCCGCCCGGTACTCCGCCTCGATCCTGCGCGGCAGGGTGAGGGTGAGCTCGTCCATCAGCTGCAGGGGCGGGGCGGGGTAGCCGGCCTGCTCCCCGGCCCGCTCGATGCGGACGGGGTGGACGCCCTCGCCCAGCATCGCGACCGCTTCGTTGAGGAAGGTGCCGATGACCCGGGAGGTGAAGAACCCGCGCGCGTCGTTGACGACGATCGGGGTCTTGCGCAGCTGCTGCACGACGTCGACCGCCCGCGCCACGGCGGCATCACCGGTACGCCGGCCCCGGATGATCTCCACCAGCGGCATCTTGTCCACGGGCGAGAAGAAGTGCAGGCCGAGGAAGTCCTGCTGACGCTGCACCCCCTGGGCGAGCTCGGTGATCGGCAACGTCGAGGTGTTGGAGCACAGCAGGGCGTCGGGCGCGACGACGGGCTCCACCTCGGCGAACACCCGGTGCTTGAGCTCGGTGGACTCGAAGACCGCCTCGATCACCAGGTCGCAGCCCGCCAGGTCCGCGACCTCTGCGGTCGGGGTGATGCGGTCGAGCAGGGCTTGGCCCTGAGCCTCGCTGACCTTGCCCCGCTCGACGCCCTTGGCGACGAGCCGCTCCGCGTACCCCTTGCCTCCGGCCGCTGCCTCGGGCGAGACGTCCTTGAGCACCACCTCGATGCCCGAGCGGGCGCACTGGTAGGCGATGCCGGCCCCCATCATCCCGGCGCCGAGCACCGCCACCTTCGTCGCCGCCCACGGCTCGTGGCCCTCCGGGCGCGAGGAGCCCTTCTGGATCGCCTGCAGGTCGAAGAAGAACGCCTGCGTCATGTTCTTGGACTGCGGGGAGCGGCAGACCAGCTCCGCGAAGGCGCGCGACTCCAGCCGCGTCGCCGTCTCGAAGGGGACCTGGGCTCCCTCGTAGGCCACCTCGAGGATCCGCTTCGGTGCGTGCTGGTCGACGCCCTTGAGCTGCTTGCGCAGGTTCGCGGAGATGCCCGGAGCGTTCTGCGCGAAGGACGGCCGCGACGGATCCCCGCCGGGCATGCGGTAGCCGGCGGCATCCCACGGCTGGACCGCGTCGGGGTTGGCCGCGATGAACGCCCGTGCGGCGGCCATCATCGCGTCGCGGTCGGCCACCACCTCGTCGATCAGCCCGAGGCCGTGGGCGGCCTCGACCTTGTGGCGCTGGCCCTGCAGGAGGACCTGGAGCAGCGCCTGGACGATGCCGAGCATGCGCACGGTGCGGATGATCCCACCCCCGCCGGGCAGGAGCCCGAGGGTGACCTCCGGCAGGCCGAACACCGCACCGGGGTCGTCGATCGCGACCCGGTGGTGGCAGGCCAGCGACAGCTCGAAGCCACCCCCGAGCGCCGTCCCGTTCAGAGCCGCCACCACGGGCACCCCGAGGGTCTCGAGCGCACGCAGATCCGCCTTCAGCGCCTCGGTGCGCAGGAACACCGCCTCGGCGTCATGAGGGCCGGCCTGGATCAGCTCGACGAGGTCGCCACCGGCGAAGAAGGTCGACTTCGCCGAGGTCAGGATGACGCCGGTCAGCCCCTCCTCCGCCCGCAGCCGGCGCACCACCTCGGCGAGGTCGGCCGTGAAGCGCGCCCGCATGGTGTTGGCGCGCTGGGCGGGATCATCCATGGTCAGGGTCACGACGCCGTCGGCGTCCCGCTCGTAGCGGATCGTCTCGAGGTCAGCCGTCATGTCGGGCTCCGTGGGTTCGTGCCGGGGTCGGGTGAGTGGCGGTGGGTCGGGGTGCGCCGAGGCGTGCTCCGGGTCGTGCTCCCG
This sequence comes from Nitriliruptoraceae bacterium, assembly GCA_046541215.1. Lineage (GTDB taxonomy): Bacteria > Actinomycetota > Nitriliruptoria > Nitriliruptorales > Nitriliruptoraceae > T1Sed10-7. The sequence goes on along the minus strand of JBKHDS010000122.1, from coordinate 4,581 downwards.
GGCGGGCGGCGAGGTGGCGGGCGGCGAGGTGACGTGGGCGACGCGGCGGGCGGCGAGGTGGCAGGCGCGAGGTGACGGGGGCGACGCGACGAGCGGCGAGGTGACGGGCGACGAGGTGGCGGCGGTCACACCCGCTCGACGACCGTCGCGATACCCATCCCGCCACCGATGCACAGCGTCACCAGGCCGGTGGTCAGGTCACGGCGCTCGAGCTCGTCCACGATCGTGCCGAGCAGCATCGCGCCGGTGGCGCCGAGGGGGTGACCCATGGCGATCGCGCCGCCGTTGACGTTCGTGCGGTCGTGGTCGACGTCGAGGTCGCGCATGAGCTTGAGCGCGACCGAGGCGAAGGCCTCGTTGATCTCGATCAGATCCAGGTCGGCCGGCGTCATGCCCGCCCGCTCCAGCGCCTTCCGGCTCGCCGGTGCCGGACCGGTGAGCATGATGGTCGGCTCGGAGCCGAGGGCCGCCGTGGCACGGATGCGGGCGCGGGGGGTGAGCCCGTGGCGACGTCCCGCCTCCTCGGACCCGACGAGCACCAGCGCGGCCCCGTCGACGATGCCGGAGGAGTTGCCCGGGGTGTGGACGTGGTCGATCCGCTCCACGTCGACGTAGCGCTGGAGCGCCACGGCATCGAACCCGCCCATCTCGCCGATCCCGGCGAAGGAGGGCTTGAGCGCGGCCAACGCCTCCGGTGTGGTCTCGGGTCGCACGTGCTCGTCACGGTCGAGGATCGTCACCCCGTTGCGGTCCCGGACCGGGATGACGGAGCGGTCGAAGGCCCCGTCGGCCCAGGCCTTCGCCGCCCGGATCTGGGACTCGTAGGCGAACGCGTCCACGTCCTCACGGCGGAAGCCTTCGATGGTGGCGATGAGGTCCGCGCTGATGCCCTGGGGGACGAACCCGGTGGCGAGGTTGGTCGCCGGGTCCATCGCCCACGGGTCCCCGCCGGTCCCCATCGGGACGCGGGACATCGACTCGACCCCGCCAGCGACCAGGAGGTCCTCCCAGCCCGACCGCACCCGGGCCGCGGCCTGGTTGACGGCCTCGAGACCCGACCCGCAGTAGCGGTTGAGCTGGACCCCCGGCACCTGCTCAGGCAGGCCGGCGGCCAGCGCCGCGGTGCGCGGCAGGACCCCTCCCTGGTCGCCCACGGGTCCGACGATGCCGAGGACGAGGTCCTCGATGCCGGCGGGGTCGAGCTCGGGGTGACGGGCCTGCAGCTCGTTCAGGAGCCCGGTCACGAGGGTGACCGGCTTGACCTCGTGCAGGGAGCCGGAGGCCTTCCCTCGTCCCCGTGGGGTGCGGATCGCGTCGTAGACGTACGCCTCGGCCATCGCCGTCTCCTCACGGTCGTCGCCACGCGCGACCTCCCCGCCGCGCAGGAGGGAACGGTACTCGACGATCCGTTCCCTGCCGGCATCGGGACCGGCGGTCAGCCGCAGGGCGTGGCGGGGACCGCCTCGTCGACCGCAGCGGCGACGAGGTCGATGGGCGTCGCCAGCCCGCGGCCCTCGGAGGTGCGCGCGTACACCTGCCCGATGACGCGACCCTGCTCGTCCATCACCGGTGAGCCGGAGGCACCCCCGGCGACCTCGAGCCCCAGCACCAGCCGGGTCGGCTCGACCCGGTCGACGCGCCCTTCGCGGAACGTCGGCCTCGCTCCAGGGAAGCCCACGGAGATCACCGGCTGGCCGACCCGGGCAGCAGGGCCGCGCTCCAACGGCGGGGGGAGCGCGGCCTCGTCCACCTCCAGGACGGCGACGTCCGCCGACCGCGCCAGCCGGATCCCTCGCACGGCGGTGCCCGAGCTCCCGTCCAGCGGCTGCACGACGCTGGAGCGGGCCTGCTCGAGCACGTGGCGGTTCGTGACGAGGACCGTCTCCCCGGCGACCTCGAGCGCGAAGGCGCTCCCGCTCCTCGCCCGCCCCAGGCAGTCCACGCTATGGACGAGCCGCATCGAGGCGGCCAGGTCGACGTCCTCGCCCAGCGCCTCGAGGACGTCATCCGCGGCATCGCGCATCGCCAGTCGGTCCAGCACCCAGCCGCCGGCCGGCACGATCATCGCGACCGCGACGAGCAACCCGAGGATGAGCTTGAAGCGGCTGAGCACCCGCATCCGGCGGGTGCGGTAGCCCGTGAGATCCTCCGGCGGTGCCGGGTACCGCAGATCCCCGCGCGGCGCGTCGGACCCCTCGCCCCGCCGGTCCTCGCCCGGCGTGCCACGAGGGCCCGCATCGGTATGGGGGGGCAGCCCGTGCTCGGCGGGGCGATCCGCCGGCGAGGGGCCTGCGTGCGGCTCGGTCACGTCCGGCTCAGGGGTCGGGGCGCTGCACCGTACCTGCCTGCCCGCGCCGCCCTGGCCTGACGCCACCTGCCTGCCTGCCCGCGCCCGAGCCCCGGGCCTGGGCGCCCGCGGGACCGGGTCGTCCACAGGCCGGATCGGCCCCCTTGCTCCTGTCACACCTCGAACGTATGTTCCCTCCATGGCCACCGTGACCCCGCTCCCGCCCACCGCCCACCGCTTCGCCCTGGTGCGGCCGGTCCGCCGGCCCGAGCCTGCGCCGCCGTCCCGATCCGCGTCCGCACCCGGTCCGGCTCCGACTCCCCCGCTCGGCGGTGCGCCGGCGTGGCGGCCACGTCCGGGGCACCGCCCAGCGGTCGCCGCGACCGCCCGCGAGCACCGTCCGACCTACGACGCCACGCCCACCACGCCGGTGGCCCGCGGACCGGACCGGACGGCCCACCGACCCTCATCCAGCGAACCCGAGCGCCCGCCGCACCCCGTCGATGACCCCGCGTGGCGCTACGTGCACGACCTCGATGCTCCCACGACCGACGAGGAGGGACCGCCCTTCGGCCTCCCCGTCCTCGCTGAGATCCCTGCCCTGGGGACGGTCCTCGCACAGCTACGGGATGCGGATCGGCTCATCGCCCGTGCCCTGGAAGGGGTCCTGCTGCTGCAGGAGCACGCCGACGTCGTCGCGATGACCGGTGTCGGGCTGGAATCCTGGCTGACGACGATCGCCCGCAGGACCCGCACGGACGCGCGCATGCTGCTCACCGCAGCCGAGATGCTGCGGCGGTTGCCGTCGCTGCGCGCCGCGTTCCAGACCGGCCAGGTCTCCTGGGCCCAGGTCCGCACGGTGGCGCTCAAGGCGCGTCCGCTTCCCCGCCACCTCGACGACCGCGTCGATGCCGCGGTCGCGGCCGCGCTGGACGGCGCGGGCGGCGCCGAGCCTGACGCCCTCACCCGGGTCATCGGCTGGACCCTCGCGGAGCTGCACCCGGAGCGCAGCGAGCGGGCGGAGCGGACCGAGGCCGAGCGCGAGTTCCTCGCGATGCAGCCGCGGATCGACGGCACGGGTGGGCGCCTGTGGGGGGAGCTGTCGGCGGCCTCGTGGGCGGTCGTGGACGCCGCGCTACACCCACCGACGGGCACAACAGCGACGGCGGCGACGACGGACGGCGAGGCCGGCCCGAGGCGATCGCCGGGCCTCGACGGCGCACGGACGGACCCGGGTACGAGCGGGAGGGAGCGAGCTCGTCGGCTCGTCTCCCTGCTCGAGTCGACGCTGCCCGGCGCTGCCGTGTCAAGCGGCGCCTCGTCCGGCAGCCGGCCGCAGCTGCTGCTGCGCGCCGACCTGGACACGCTGCTCGCCCGCGGCTCGACCCCCGCGAGCCTGCTCACCACCCTGCTGGGTGGCCACGTCCGGGTCAGCAGCGCGACCGCCCAGCGGCTGTTGGACGAGCGTGGCTCGGACCTGCGCACGATCGTCATCGACGACACCGGCTCGGTCGTCGGCGTCGGCCGCCGGCACCGGGTCGCGCCGGGCTGGCTGTCCGACGCGATCCTCGCGCTGCACGACACCTGCTCGGCGCCGGGCTGCCAGCGTGCGGCTCGCGGCGCCGATCTCGATCATGCCCAACCATGGTGGCCGGCACGAGCGCAGGACCTCCCGGGCAACACCGACGTCCGCCAGCTCGCACCGCTGTGTGGGACCCACAACCGTGCCAAGGAGCGCGAGGGCTGGCGGGTCGAGCAGACCCCGAACGGGCGGCGCCGCTGGATCCACGAACGCAGCGGTCTGACGACCGAGACCCTGCCCGCGACCTGGCAGCCCCGGCCCGACCCGGAGGCCACCGACGGTGGCGGTACGAGCACGCCGGGTCGGGCGAACGCCCCACCGTGAGCGGGACAGGCCCCCGGCTCCTGCGAGCCGCTCGGCGATCAGCCGAGCTCCTCGACGAAGGTGGCGAGCTGCGCCAGGTTGCGCACCTCCACCATGGCATCGACGTGCCGCGCGTAGGTCGAGGCGATCGAGTCGCCGGTGTCCCAGAACCGGCGCGGCTCCGGGTTCAGCCAGTACACCTGTCGGGCGCGCCGCCGCACCTCCTCGAGCACCCAGGCGTTGGCCTGCCGGTGGTTGTTGCGCGCGTCGCCGAGCACGAGCACGGTGCCGCGCGACGTGACGGCATCCAGGTGCGTGAGGTGGAAGCGCGACAGCGCCCGGCCGTAGTCGGAGTGTCCGTCGAGGTGGACCAGCTCCGCCTCAACGAGCATCCGGCGCGCCGCCTCCT
>JBKHDS010000121.1:0-6960 GCA_046541215.1 Nitriliruptoraceae bacterium | reverse complement strand
GCCGTGGGCGTCGAGGCTGCCGCGCGCTCCTCGGGCTGGTCCGCCGTGGGCGTCGGAGCGTCGGAGATCCTCACCCGAGCCGGCAGCCAGCGCGCGAGGACCTCGCCGAGGTCGACGTCCTCGGGGGTGAGGTGGCTCGCGCCCTCGACCCGGTGGACCTCGGCGTGCGGCAGCCGGGCCTCGAGGTCGTGCAGGTAGCGCTCGGAGAAGACGGGGTCGGACGGCCCCCACAGCAGGAGCGTCGGGACCTTAGCGAGCGCGCCGAGGCCGTCGGCGATCGCCGCGAGCGTCGGGGCGCTCGGGTGGTCCGGCTCGAGGGGGATGTCGCGGACGAACCCGGCGATGGCCCGCCGGCGGTCCGGGGTGGCGTAGGGGGCGGCGTAGGCGCGCCGGACCTCGTCCGGCACGTCATGGCCGGCCAGGGCGGTCACGCCACGCAGGATGGTGGGGGTGCGTACCGTCGCGGTCTGAAGCGCGCCCCGGGCTCGCGCCGCTCGGATCAGCGTCGGTGCGGCGTCCTCGGGGCGGTGGTGCACCGCCGTGTTGGTCAGCACGAGCCCGGCGACCTGCGTGCGGTGGGCGAGCGCCCAGCCGAGCGCGATCGGCCCGCCCCAGTCGTGCGCGAGCAGCACCACCGGCCCGTCCACCCCGAGCACCTCGGTGAGCCGGCCGAGGTCGTCGATGCGCCGCGCCAGCGGTCGCACGATCCCGGTGCGCTCGGAGAAGCCCATGTCGAGGTGGTCCGGGGCGACCACCCGCCAACCTGCCGGCGCGGCGGCGAGCACGCGCCGGAAGGCGTAGGACCAGGTCGGGTTGCCGTGGACGCACAGCAGGGTGCCGCGCGGACCCGCCTGAGGGGTCGCCTCCGCCGCGTCGGACGCGCGGGTGTCGGTGTCCAGCACGTGCCACGTCCGGGTGAGGCCGTCGGCGTCCACGCTGCGCACCAGCCGCGACCACCTCGGTGCTAGCCCCGGCAGCCCCTCGGGCGGGAAGCTCGCCGGTGCCGTCGGACCCGTGCGGTCACCGCGGTCGGCGGCGAGCGCCGCGTCGGTTGCCGCCCGCAGGTCGGGCCCCTCGAGCGTCACCAGCGGATCTCGCTGGCGAGGGTGTTGATGCCGGAGCCGATGCCGCCGATGACCACGGTCTGTCCCGGCCGGATGTGCTCCTGGTGCAGCGCGAGGGTGGTGGGGATCGACGCCGGACCGATGTTGCCGCGGTGGGGGAAGGTGAGCGGGACCCGTTCGGGATCCAGGCCCAGCTGCTTGCACATCAGCTGGGTGTGCACCGCCGAGACCTGGTGCAGGATGTAGTGGTCCGCCGTCGCCCAGTCCCAGCCGTTGGCGCGCGCGGCGATCCAGGTCGCGTCGGCGACCGCGAGCCCGGCCTCCAGCAGCGCCTTCGTGTCGGTGCGCATCTCGTCGATGGAGCCGATGCACAGCTCGTTGTGCTCGGTCCCGGCGCGGGACTCGCCGCCGACGAGCAGGTGTCCGTCCGGGTGGTCGGCCGCGCGCCCGAGCACCATCGCCGCCCCGCCCGAGCCGAGGGTGAGCGAGGCGAACTCCGCGAAGACGTCGGCGACGGTGGTCTCCTCGCGCTGAAGGCGTGCGAGCGTCGCCTCCTGCAGCACCCGGCTGCCCTCGCCATCGACCACCAGGGCGTAGTGGATCTGGCCGGCGTCGATCATCGTCGCCGCGAGGTGCATGGCGTTGACGAACCCGAGGCAGGCGTTCGCCAGGTCGAAGTTCAGGCAGGAGGAGGGGAGCCCGAGCTGGCGGTGCACGTCCACCGCCGCGGAGGGTTCCAGATGCGCCCGGGACACCGAGGTGTCGATCAGCAGGCCGATCCGGCTGCGGTCGATGCCCGCGGCCTGGATGGCCTGCTCCCCGGCCAGCGCGGCCGCATCCGCGTAGCTGACGTCCTCAGGCCACCACCGTCGCTCGATGACCCCGGCGACCTCCTCCAGCAGGCCGGGGCGCAGGCCGAGCCGCTCGTAGGTTCCGGCGAGCTGCTCGTCCAGCTGGCGCGAGGAGACCACGATCGGGGCGTCGACCGCCGCGACCGAGACGATCGCGGTGGCGTGGTGTCGGAACGTCGTGTTGCCGTGGCTGTCCGCCATGGGGGACCTCGGTGCGGGGGAGAGGGGTCGGTCCCGGTCCGGCGCGGCGGCCAGCCTGGACGGGTGCGAAGGGTAGGGCGCGGCCCCGCGGGCGGGACCTGGACGTGCGGAGGGTGGGGTAGGCGGGTCGTCCGGGTCTAGCTGCCGGCTCGTGCCTGGTCGTGCTGGGTCTCAACTCTGGCGGGTTCAGCGCTCCAGCTGCCGGCGCCAGGCGCTGAAGGAGGTGACCGAGCCAGCGTGCGGTCGGCGCAGCCACGGCCAGGGGTGGCGGGCCACGACCCCGAGGGCCCCGGCACGCGCTCGGAAGCCGGGGACGGGGGCGTGGGTGACCGCGAGCCGTGTGCCTCGCAGCACCTCGCGGGGCTCGCCGAGGTGGACGGTGACCTCGCGCCGCTCAGCGAGGTCGGCCAGGGTCTCGGTGAGGAACACCAGGCGTTTCGCGCTCAGCCGCAGCTTCGCTAGCAGCGGCGCGTCGAACACGAACACCGCCGGCAGGTCGGGATGGGCCTCGAGGGCAGGGTCGGTGTCGCCGAGCGACTCGGCGGTCAGCCAGACGCGCTCGGGGGCCGCTCGCACCTCGGACTCGAGCGGACCGGCGGTGTGTGCGGGGTCCGGGTCTTGGCGCAGGCGCGGATCCGGCTCGCTAGCGGCGAGCGGCGGGTCGTCCGGCCACTCCTCGATCGGGCAGGCGTCGCGCAGCTCACAGGTGTCGCACAGCCCGGGGGCGCGCTTGGTGACCTGCCAGCGCGAGAAGCCGTAGGGCCGGCCGGTGGCGGTCCCCACCGTCCACTGCCACCCGGCCCGGTTCGCCGCGCGCGAGCCGTCGAGCAGGTGCCGGTAGAAGCGGTCCTCACCCGCACGCCAGTCGGCGCCGGCGCGCACCGCCCAGTGGGAGGCGAGCCACATGCGGGTCTGGTTGACGAGGTAGCCGTCCTCCTCGAGCTCGTCGCGGTGCACCTCGACGCAGGCCATCGAGGTCGCCCACGGGTCCGTCACGCCCTGGGGGTGAGCCGCCCGCAGCTCGTGCCGCAGCCCCGAGCGGGTCGCGCGGCCGAGCCGGGCGTAGAGGTGGCGCGCGTACTCCTGCCACAGCAGCTCGTCCCGGTAGCGCGCCCGGTCCTTGCCCGGCGCGTCGGCGACCGCGTCCCACAGCGTCGGCAGGTCCAGCAGCCCGTGCCGCACGTAGGGCGACACGGCGCTCGCACCACGGCGGTCGGCCGGCCAGACCTCGTTGCGGCGCGCCGCGTAGCCGGTGACGTCCAGGGCGGCGAGCGCGGCGTCCGCGGCGGTCTGCCCACCCCGGAGCCGGGGGCTCGCGCGGACCTCGTCGGCGACGAGGCCGCCGAGGTGGTCGGCGACGAACCGCTCGGCGGCGGCGACGTCGTGGGCGGGGGGCAGGGGCAGCATGGTGGGCGTTCGGGTCGCCCCGGCGGTGCGGACGGCGCCGGGCCGTGGCCGCTCGCCCGGCGGCCGAAGGGTGACCGGCACCGAACGAGAGCGAGCGAGGAGGGCTTGAGGTGGGACCGAACCGCGTCCGGCGCCGCCGCGGCCTGGTCGCTGCGGGCGTGGCCGCGCTCGCCGCGGTCCTCGCGACCCGGGGTACGCGCCACCTCGGCGCCCACCCTGCCGAGGTCGTGCAACGCCACCCCGGCGCCCACCCTGCCGAGGTCGTGCGGCGCCACGCCGGAGACGAACGGGCCGACCCGGCCGACCGCGTCAGCACCCGCGCGGTCACGATCGCCGCCCCAGCGAGCCAGGTGTGGCCGTGGCTCGTGCAACTGGGCTACCGCCGCGGTGGCTGGTACGCGATCGACGCGCTGGAGGCGGCGATCGGGGCGGGGACCCGGTCGGCGCGGACGATCCGGCCGGACCTGCAGCAGCTCGCGGTCGGGGACCGGGTGCCGCTCAGCGACCGCGCGCACCTACTCGTCCACCACCTCGAGGTGGCCCGCTCGCTCGTGCTCGTGCTTCCCGACGCGCCGCTCGCCTGGGTGTGGTCCTTCCGGCTCCTGCCCGTCCCCGGCGGGTGCCGGCTGGTGGTGCGCACCTCGATCGGGGCGCGCCGGTGGTGGGTCCGTCCGCTGCTGCCGCTGCTTGAGGCCGGGCACGCGGTCATGGAGCTCGTGCAGCTACGCACCATCCGCCGGCGGGTCCACGCCTGTGCGGCCGATCCGCCAGCCGGGCGGGCATCCTCCCCGACCCGTCCCGGCCGCTCCTCCGGGTAGCGGAACGGTTCGCTACGGTTCGTACCGGGAGCGTCCGGACGACGGGAGCCAGGCATGGACGAGACCGCCATCGTCGAGCAGCGGCTGGCGACGCTGCTCGCCGACCACCCACCCGCGACCACCGACGAGCGCACCTTCTGGGGTGCGCAGTTCGACGCCGGGCTCGCCTGGGTGCAGTTCCCGGAGGGGTACGGCGGGTGCGGGGTGAGCCCGCGGCATCAGGCCACGGTCGACCACGCCATCGTCGCGGCGGGCGGGACCACCCGCAACCGCATCGACAACGTGCTCGGCGTCGGGATGGGGGCCGGCACGATCATGGCCCACGGCACCGACGAGCACCGGCGGCGGTTCCTCCGGCCGATGTTCACCATGGAGGAGATCTGGTGCCAGCTGTTCTCCGAGCCCGGCGCGGGCTCGGACCTCGCGGCGCTGTCCACCTCGGCGGTGCGTGAGGACGACCACTGGATCGTCAACGGCCAGAAGGTGTGGACCACCCTCGGGCACCTCGCCCGTTGGGGACTGCTGGTGGCACGTACCGACCCGGACGTCCCCAAGCACGCCGGCCTGACCTACTTCCTCCTCGACATGGAGGCCGACGGCGTCGAGGTCCGGCCGCTCTACCAGATCACCGGTGAGGCGGAGTTCAACGAGGTCTACCTCACCGACGTCGTCATCCCCGACGACCACCGCCTCGGCGAGGTCGGCCAGGGGTGGACGGTCGCGATGACCACGCTCATGAACGAGCGGGTCGCCATCGGCGGGACGGTGCAGCCACGCGGCTCCGGTGCGATCGGGGAGGCGCTCGACATCTGGCGTGAGCGCCACGGGCCCGAGGGCGACCCCGTCCGCAAGGACCAGCTGATGCGGCTGTGGGTCGAGGCCGAGGCGATGCGGCTGACCACCGTCCGGGCCAAGGAGGCCGCCAGCACCGGCACGCCCGGCCCCGAGGGCTCCACGGCGAAGCTGCAGTGGGCGGAGCTGAACAAGCGCATCACGAGCTTCAGCCTCGACCTGCTCGGCCCCGAGGCGCTCACCTACCCCGGCGGGTACCGGTTCGTGCGACCCGACGGCAGCGCGGACGTCGCCGGTGCCCCCCACAAGCGGTTCCTGCGCGCCCGCGCCAACTCGATCGAGGGCGGCACCTCCGAGATCATGAAGAACATCCTCGGCGAGCGGGTGCTGGGGCTGCCCGGCGAGCCACGCGTGGACAAGGACCGCCCCTGGCGCGAGGTCCCGCGCAGCTGACCGAGCCCGATCGATGCCGGAGGACCGTCCCATGAGCGCAACGAGCGCGACCGACGCGACCAGCACGAGCGCGACCGACGCGACCAGCACGAGCGCGACCGACGCGACCCGCGTGACCTACACCCTCACCGACGAGCAGCGCGAGCTCGCGGCGATGGTGCGCGACCTGTTCGGCGAGCGCGCCACCTCCGAGCGCGTGCGGGCGGTCATGCTCGGCGAGGCCGGCACGGGCTTCGACGACGCGCTGTGGGCTGAGCTGGCGCAGTACGGGCTGCTCGGCCTGACCGTCCCGGAGGCCCACGGCGGCGCGGGGGCGTCCTTCGCGGAGCTCGCGATCGTCCTCGAGGCGGCCGGTCGGCACCTCGCACCGGTGCCGCTGCTGTCCTCCGCGGTGCTCGGGACCGAGGCCGTGCTCGGCGGCGGCACCGATGAGCAGCAGGCACGGATCCTCCCGCAGGTGGCGGCAGGCACCCTCCGGCTCGCGCTCGCCCACCTCGACGTCGGCGGCGACCTGTGGGCCCCGCCGGGTGTCCACGCGAGCAGGGCCGGGGACGGCTGGACCCTCGACGGCACCGCGGCCTACGTCATCGACGGCGCGAGCGCGACCCACCTCGTCGTCGCGGCCCAGGACGGCGACCGGCTCGAGCTGTTCCTCGTGCCGGGCGACGCCCCCGGTCTCACCCGCACCCCGCTCGAGGTCCTCGACCTCACCCGGCCGCTCGCGACCGTGGAGCTCGCCGGCGTCGAGGTGGCCGACACCGACCGCCTCAGCGGGGGTGAGGCGCTGGTGGCGCTGCACCGGGCGCTGACCGCCGGGGTGGTGGCGCTGGCGGTGGAGCAGGTCGGCGTGATCGACCACACCCTGGCAGCGTGCACCGCCTACGCCCGCGACCGGATCCAGTTCGGTCGGGCCATCGGGTCCTTCCAGGCGGTCAAGCACCGGCTCGCCGAGATGCTCGTGGAGGCGGAGTCGGCCCGCTCCGCGGCGCTGCACGCGGCCCGCGTCCTCGCCACCGGCGACCGCGAGGAGCTCGCCATCGCCGCGGCGCTGGCCAAGGCCTACTGCGGCGAGGTTGCCGATCGTACGGCCGCGGACGGCATCCAGCTCTTCGGTGGCATCGGGTTCACCTGGGAGCACGACCAGCACCTCTACCTGAAGCGGGCGCGCTCGGCGACGCTGCTCCTCGGCGATGCGAAGCACCACCGCGCCATCCTGGCGGACCTGCTCGGGCTCTAGCCGGGCTGGTCGGATCCGGCCGGCGGTGCCGCACCGCGGTGCCGCACCGGATGACCCGGCCGGTGACCCGGCCGGTGTTGCGGCACCGGGTGATCCGGCCGGCGTTGCGGCACCGGGCGACCCGGCCGGTGTTGCGG
>JBKHDS010000120.1:0-6974 GCA_046541215.1 Nitriliruptoraceae bacterium | reverse complement strand
CGCCTCGATGAGGGTGTGCAGGTCATCCTCGGGGGTGACCTCGGGCAGCTCCTCACCGGCGGGGTGGCTGCTGGCCGGAACCCGTGCCAGGAGCTCGGCGACGTACCACCCCTCGAGCGCAGCGTGCAGCTCGGCGTGCCGCAGCTCCGCGGCCGCCGCCCGGATGAGGAACACGCCCGACAGCGCGAAGGCGGCGGCGACCAGGCTCGCGCGCGCACCGCCGCGCACCAGCGTCGCGGCGCCGAGGACCAGCAGGACGACCCCGAGCAGCTGGCCGGCCCGCACGGAGATCCTGAGCGCCCTGAGGCGGTCGCCGAGGAGCATCCACAGCAGCGCACGCAGGACCCGTCCGCCATCGAGCGGGGCCCCGGGGATGAGGTTGAAGGCGGCCAGCAGCAGGTTCCACCAGCCGAGCACGCCGGCGAGCTGCCCGACGGCCGGAGCGGCAGCTGCGGGCACGAGGTCGTCGGCGAAGGTCGCGAGCAGCCCGAAGGCGGCGGCGCACACCAGGCTGACCCAGGGGCCGACCGCCGCGACGGCGAGCTCGTCCCTGGCGTCCTGACCGTCGGCGTGCATCTCCGTCACCCCGCCGAACAGCAGCAGGGTGATGGCGTCCACGTGCATCCCGCGGGAGCGTGCCTCGAGCGCGTGCCCGAGCTCGTGGGCGAGCGTGGTCGCCACCACCAGCAGCGCGCCGATGGCCGCGAGGAGCAGGGCGACGACCGGGCCCTGCTCGGCCCGGAACACCCCGTGGAAGGCCCACGCCACCAGGGCGATGAGCACGAGCACGGACGCGTCGGGTCGGATCTCGATCCCAGCGAGCCGCCAGGACGGCAGGGTGCGGGTCTGCATGCGGGGACGGTACCGCTGCCGGCGTCCGTCCCGTGGCCACCCGGCGGGGCCGTGGACGCGCCACGCTCTCTGCCAGGGCCTACGTTGGGACGGGTGCAGACCACCGCTGACCGCTGACGATGACGAGGGTGGCACCGATGAGCATTGACGACGCGACGATCCGTGAGCTGCTGTCGATCGAGGACGAGCACGGCGTGCTGTCCTTCTACGCCGGGTACGTGCCGGCCCAGGCAGCCGAGCGCCAGCCGACGGCACCGATCGAGCTGCGCAACCAGGTCAAGGCGCTGCGCACGGGGCTCGAGGGTTCGGATCGGGACCTGCGGGGGGCGGTCGAGTCGCGGCTGGCGAGCCTCGACGGAGCGCTCGACGCGCTGCTCGATCCGAAGCGGCCCGGCCAGGGCCGCGCGCTCTTCGTCGGGGTGGCCTCGGGTGAGCAGCGCACCGTCAGCCTCCAGCTGCCCTTCCGGGAACGGGTCATCCACGATGCGACCGCGTACGTCCGCCCGCTCGTCACGGCGCTCGACGAGGGCCGGCCGGCGCTGATCGTCGTCGTCTCCCGCACCGGCGTGCGGGTGCTGCACTGGGCCACCGGCGAGGCCGACGAGGTCGAGGAGGCCCGGTTCGTCAAGGATCCGGACCTGTTCCGGGACGCGACCGGCCCCTCGACCACCAACCCGCAGCGCGCCATGTACGCCCGCTCCGATCGCGAGGGCTACGAGGACCGGCTCGACGAGCACCGCACCCGCTTCCTCAAGCAGGTGCTCGAGGACGTCGTGCACCGGGCGTCGGCCGACGGCATCGACCGCATGGTGCTCTCCGCCCCGCCGAAGCTGCGTGAGGAGGTACGTGGGCTGGTACCCGCCCACGAGGGCGTCACGGTGCTCGTCGCCGAGCAGGCCTGGGAGGCCACGCCGGCGCACGAGATCGCGCACCACGCCTTCCAGCTGCTGCGGTCGGTCCACCTCGAGCGCGAACAGGAGCTCGTGACCGCTGCGCGGGAACGGGCCCTGTCGGGTGGCGCCGGCGCGCTGGGGCTACGGCAGGTCTGCGAGGCGCTGAACCTCGGCCGGGTCGAGCGGTTGCTGTACGACGACCGGCTCGTGCTCGAGGGCTACGTCTCCTCCGACGACACCCTGCACCCGCGCGTGGAGGGGTCAGCCGCCGGCGCGGACGGGCTCACCTTCACCCGTGACCGGCTCTTCGTCGAGCGCATGGTCGAGAAGGCCCTGGGCACCTCGGCGGGGGTCACCCCGCTCGCGCCGGAGGCCGCGGAGCACCTCGCCGACCATGAGGGCGTCGCGGCGCTGCTGCGGTGGTGACGTGATGGATCCTCAGCAGGCGCGTGCCCGAGCGGACGCGGTCATGGAGCGGCACGAGGCGGGTGAGCTCGAGGGTGCGCTGGCTGAGGTGCGCGCGCTGCTGGCCGACCTCGAGCTGGTCGATGTCACGGACGAGGTGCTGCGCGAGTCGCTCTTCACGGCCAGGTTCGAGCACGCCGTGCTGCTGACGGAGCTGGGTGACCTGCAGGCCGCAGCCGACGCCTACGGCGTAGCGGCCCGCACCCCCTCGGATCTCGACGACCCCGACCAGCGCCACGAGCTCGCGCTGGCGGCGCTGAACCAGGGCATCTGCCTGGACGCGCTGGGCGAGCGCGACGCCGCCGTGACCGTGTATGCGGGGCTGGTGGCCCGCTTCGGTGACGCCGATGATCCGGTCACCGTCGATCAGGTGGTCCGGGCCCGGGTCAACCACGCGGCGGCGCTGCTCGCCGCCCAGCGCCCCAGCGAGGCGGCCGCTGTGGCGCGCGAGATCCGCACCTCGCTCGCCCCCGATGACGTGCTCTCCAGCGAGCAGCACGTCATGGCCGCCCGCATCGAGGCTGCGGCGTTGTGCGCCCTCGGCAGGGATGCGGAGGCGGTGGCGGTGCTGACCGATCTGGATGGTGTCACCCGCGAGGACGAGGCCACCTGGCTCCAGCTGATCGCCGCCGCGCAGGAGGCCTGCGAGGTGCTGCTCGAGCAGGACCGCAGAGCCGAGGCGGCCGCGCTGCTGGACCAGGTCCTCGACGCCGACGAGCCGGACCCGTCGCCGGAGGTCACCGCGGCCCTGGAGGAGCTGACCGCGCTGCGTGCGCGCCTGGGTGCCGACTGAGCAGCGTCCGACGGCTCAGGCCCCCTCCTCGGCTTCGATCGCCGGGAGCCACACCCGGAAGGAGGCGCCGCCCTCAGGGCGGTCCTCGACCCAGGCACGCCCGCCGTGCAGCTCGGTGAACCCCCGCACGAGCGCCAGCCCGATGCCGGTGCCCGGCGTTGCCTCCTCAGCGCCGCTGCGGTCGAAGGGTTGGAAGATCCGCTCCCGGGCTGGCGCCGGGACCCCGCGGCCGTGGTCCGCTACCTCGAGGACCACCCCGCCCTCCTCAGCCCAGGTCCGGATGAGGATGGGGTCCTCGCCGCCGTGCTTGAGGGCGTTGGCGACGAGGTTCTCCACGACCCGTTCGAGCTTGCCCCGGTCGGCGTGGACCGTGATCGTGGTGAGGTCGAGCTCGACGCGGTCCGCGCCGAGGTGGAGGGCATCGAGGACATCGGCCACCACCTCCGCGACGGGGACCTGACGACGGTTCAGCACCGTCGCCTCGCGCTGGAGACGGTCCAGATCCAGGATCGATGCCAGGAGCTCGTTCAGGCGGCGTGCGTTGCGCTCGATGGCGACCACCGCCGCGTCGCGCGTGCTCGGCTCCAGCCCCTCGCCGACCGTCAGGAGCAGCTCGGCGAAGCCCTGGAGCACGGTCAAGGGGGTGCGCAGCTCGTGCGAGACGGCCGACAGCAGGGCGTCCTTGACCGCAGCGATGCGTCGCAGCTCCTCGCTCGCGGCCCGCTCCCGTGCCAGCGCGTCACGTTCCCTTGCCAGGGCAGCCCGTTCGCGCGCCAGTGCGTCGCGGAGCGTGGCCTCCCGCTCGGCCGCCGGCGCGCGCTGCGGCGCCCGCGACGTCACCTCAGCGACATCGGCGCCGGCGGTCGGATCCGCGTCGTCAGGGAGCATCGACGTCCGTATCCGGGTCGGGGTCCGGCTCGGGATCCGGTGCGGGGTCCGGGTCGGGCTCCGGCTCCGGGTCAGGGTCGGGGTCTGGTTCGGGTTCCGGCTCCACCACCGGTGGTTCGGGCTCGGGTTCGGGATCAGGGTCCGGCTCGGGTCCCAGCGAGATCACGATCGCGACCGTCGTGCCGGGATCGACCTCCTCCCCGGGCGGTGGGTCCTGGCTGATGACGAACCCCTCGGCCACCGCGAGGGAGTAGTCGCGGTCCTCGATGGAGGGCTCGAGTTCCGCGTTGCGGATCGTGTCGAGGGCGTTGTCCTCGGAGAAGTTCACGACCCGAGGGACGCGCACCGGCTCGATCCCGACGCTGACCACCACGTCCACGGCCGACCCGGGGGCGACCTCCTCCCCGGGGGCAGGGACCTGATCGAGCACCGTCCGCGGCTCGCTGTCCGGGTCCTCCTCCTCGGTCGTGGTGCCGAGCACCAGCCCCGCCTCACGCAGCAGGGCCAGCGCTTCGTTCTCGCTGCGGCCGGCCAGGCGGGGGACCGCGACCAGTTCCTCGCCGCTGGAGACCACCAGGTCGACGGCCTGGCCCGGTTCCAGCTCGGTGTCGGGGGCGGGGGACTGGCGGATCACCCGGCCCTCGGCGACCTCGTCGCTGGGCTCGGTGGTGACCGTGCCGAGCTCGAGCTCGGCACGCGAGAGGCGGACCTCGGCGACGTCGAGGAGCTCGCCGCTGAGGTCCGGCACCGTCACCAGCACGGTCTCCTCACCGGCCAGCAGGTTGGCGAGCACGATGCCGCCACCGGCCAGGGCCGCGATCGCGAGCAGCACCAGCAGCGTCACCAGCACCCCGCGGCGACGTCGCTGCTGCTCGTAGGAGCGGGCGCCGCGAGCCACCGGATCGGCCGCGAGCAGCGCCGTTTCCTCGGCAGGGAGCACCGCCGGCGCCGTGACCGGTTGGCCGGCGCCGGCGTTCAGCAGGTCCCGCCGCATCTCGCTCGCGCTCGCGTACCGGTTGGCGGGGTTCTTCGCCAGCGCCCGCATCGTGATCGCCTCGGCCGCGGTGGAGATCTGCGGGTCGAGTTCACGCGGGGGCCGGGGCTGCTCCTGCACGTGCTGGTAGGCGACGGTCACCGGCGAGTCGCCGACGAAGGGCTGCCGCCCGGTGAGCGCCTCGTACAGCACGACGCCGAGCGAGTAGACGTCGCTGCGAGCGTCCACCTCGAAGCCCTGGGCCTGCTCCGGGCTGAGGTAGGCCGCGGTGCCCAGCACCGCCGCGGTGCGGGTCACCGTCTCGTTGTCCACCGCCCGGGCGATGCCGAAGTCGGTGACCTTCACGGAGCCATCGTCGGCGAGCAGGATGTTGCCCGGCTTGATATCGCGATGGACCAGGCCCCGGTCGTGGGCGTAGGCCAGCGCGGCACACACCTCGGCCACGACCTCCAGCGCTCGTTCCTCGGTGAGGCCGCCTGCCGCGATGGCCTGCTGCAGGGAGCGACCCTCGACGAGCTCCATCACGATGTAGGGCTGGCCGTGGTCGGCGCCGGTGTCGTACACCGCGACGAGGTTGGGGTGGTTGAGTCGGGCGACGTGCCGCGCCTCGTCCTGGAAGCGCCGGGTGAACGTCTCGTCCTCGCGGAAGCGTTCCAGTAGCAACTTGACGGCGACCTCGCGGCCGAGGGTGCGGTCGTAGGCGGCGTGGACCTCGGCCATGCCACCACGCCCGAGCACCCGCCGCAGTTCGTAGCGGTCGGCGAGGACACGACCCTCACTCACGGTGAGCCTCCGGGGGATAGCAGAGCGTCGGAGGAGGCTACCAACGGGTCACCTCGACCCCGCGGTAGCAGCGACGAGGACGTCCCGTGCGATCGGTGTCGCGACGCCGCTCGTCTCGGCACCGGGCACCGCCACGGCGATCGCCACCTCGTCGCCGGCGAACCCGATGAACCAGGAGACGGGGGGCACGCCCGGGGCGGTCTGGGCCGTGCCGGTCTTGCCACCCA
Source organism: Nitriliruptoraceae bacterium (assembly GCA_046541215.1). GTDB lineage: Bacteria > Actinomycetota > Nitriliruptoria > Nitriliruptorales > Nitriliruptoraceae > T1Sed10-7. Next base: position 1,079 of record JBKHDS010000120.1, on the reverse strand, counting down.
CCTCGATGCCCTCCAGGCGGGCGGCGGCACCGGTAGCGCCGGGACCCTCGACAGCGTCGACCATCAGGGCCCGCAGCTGCTGGGCGGTGCGGGGCGAGATGGGGCGGCCTTCCCCGGGGGGTGACTCCCAGCGGCCGACGTCCGCGCCACGGACGATCCGGCCGTCCGGGTCGCGCACCGTGGCGACGAGGTGCGGGCGCAGCAGCTGTCCTCCGTTGGCCACGGTGGCCGCCACCATCGCCATCTGCAGCACGGTCGCCTGCACGTCACGCTGGCCGATCGCGCTCTGGGCGGTCGCCGGGACGTCCTGCTCGGCGGGGACGGCGCTGGCCGCGACCGGCAGCTCCAGCGGTGGGGCGAGACCGAAGCCGAAGGCCTGCGCCTGAGCCGCGAGCGCCTCGTCGCCGAGCTCGATACCCAGCCGTGCGAACACGGTGTTGCAGGACCGGCGGAAGGCGGTCTGCAGGGTGGTCTCCTCCCCGTCCCCGCACGGGGCGTCCCCGAAGTTGGAGATGTCCTGGGTCGTCTGCGGCACGTCGAAGGTGCGTTCGTTCGGGAAGGTGCGACCAGGATCGCTGCCAGCCTCCAGCGCCGCAGCGGTCGTCACGACCTTGAAGGTCGATCCCGGCGGGTAGAGCTCGCTGATCGCCCGGTCCACGAGCGGTCGGTCCGGCGCGTCCCTGAGCGGCGCCCACGCCTCGTTGATCTCCCGGGTGTCGTGGCTGGAGAGCGGGTTCGGGTCGAAGGTCGGGTTCGCGTAGCTGGCGAGCACGGCACCGGTCCGCGGGTCCAGGACGACCACGGCACCTTCACGTCCGCCGAGCGCGTCACGGGCGGCACGCTGCACCGTCGGATCGACGGTGAGCTCGACCGCGTTGCCGGGACGCTGGGTGCCACCGAGCAGCTCGCCGAGGTTCTGGGCCACCACCTCGGTGGTGCGGCCGGTGAGCTCGTCGTTGAGCGCGCGTTCGAGTCCCGAGCGCTGCAGCACGATCGAGTAGTAGCCGGTCAGGTGGGCGTACAGCTCGGGCTCCGGGTACCGGCGCAGGTACCGGTACGGCCCCGCCTCGGTCCGCTCG
>JBKHDS010000119.1:0-7000 GCA_046541215.1 Nitriliruptoraceae bacterium | reverse complement strand
CGAGGATCCACGGCAGCTCCGGCAGGATCGGCATCTCCCCGCTCATCACGTGCAGATCGGAGTGGCAGGCACCGGTGGAGGCGATCCTGACGAGCACCTCGCCCGGCCCCGGCTCGGGGGTGTCCACCTCGTCGATCCGGAGCGGCTGTCCGTAGGCGTGCAGGCGTGCGGCCTTCATGACCCGGTCCTCCCTCGGTAGCGAGCGCTCCCACGCTCCTCACCGCACCCTAGCTGGGGACGGGACAGGACCGCTGCGATCCTGGACGACCTCGGCGGGATCCTCACCCGGTGAGGCGCGGCCCGCAGGTTCAGTCCAGCCAGCGCTCGTCGCCGGTGATGCTGACCGAGAGCAACAGGTCGTAGGGCAGCTCGTCGAGGGCGGCCTGCAGCTCGGCGCGGACACGGTCGGCATCTGCGAGGTCACGCAGGTCGGTGCCCTCGTCAGCGAGCAGCCCGACGGTCAGGTCGTAGCGCTCGCCGAACACGGCGATACGGCAGGAGGTGCGTGCGAACCCGTGAGCGTCCGCGACGCGGGTCACCACGGCCCCCAACGCCTCCTGGACGTGGGCCTCCGGTGCGGCGGCCAGGGTCCCCCGCAACCCCTGCCGGATCAGGCGCACGGGCAGCGCGAGGAAGGCCAGGGACAGCACCGCCACCATCGACGGATCGATGAGGGCGGCCACGTCGTCCCGCCCGCGTGCCTGCGCGGCCAGCGCCCCGAGGAAGCCGACCAGGACCGCGGCGCTCAGGGCGGTGTCCAGGGACCACTGGGCCGACTCGGCGCGGAGCAGTTCCGAGCCGTGCCGGGTGCCCGAGCGCCGCAGCAGCAGGGTCATCGCGCCACACCCCACCGTCGCGAGCGCCGCGTACAACGCAGCGGATCCGACGGCCACCTCACGCCCACCCGCCAGCAGGTCGAGCACGGCGCCGCCCAGGGCGAACAGGCTCAGCGCGCCGATGGCCACCCCCTTGACCACCACCACCAGCGAGCTCATCGCATCGCGCCCGTAGTGGTAGCGGGCGTCCGGCCCGCGCTGCACGGCCCGGAAGGCGATGAGCGACAACAGGGACAGGGCGACACTGATCGAGGAGTAGAGCCCGTCGAAGAGGATCATCGTCGATCCGGCGGCCAGTCCCCAGACGACGCCCCCCACGGCGAAGACCACACCACCCCACACCGACGCGCGCAGCAGCTGGTCCTCGCGGCCCTCGGGGGGAACCGGACTCATGGGCTCCTCCGCTCCGCGGGAAGGTGTGGTGGGGATCCGGTCGCGGTCCGGGACGGCTCGACGGCGTCGGTCCTCGCCGACATCGACGCAAGCAGGTCGAGCCCGAGCGTTCGCGACACCGACCGCGCCGCGAGGGTGCCGCGCACGCTGTTGCCGGCCTCGTCCAGCCGCGGCGAGAAGGTCGCGAGCGCCCCTTTGCCCGGCGACACCGTGACGATCCCACCGGCGATGCCGCTCTTGGCGGGCAGGCCCACCTCGCACAGCCACTCACCGGACGCCTCGTACATCCCGGCCGTGATCATCGCGGCGAGCGTCTCGCGGCAGGCCGCCGGACCCACCACCCGCTCCGCGGTGACGGGTTGGACCCCACCATCCGCGAGCACGGCCCCCATGACGGCGAGGTCCCGCACGGTGACGGCGAGGCAGCACGCCCGCGTGTACAGCTCCACCGTCTCCATCGGATCCGCATCGAGCGCGCCCAGGCTGTCGAGCAGCCAGGCGAGCGACCGGTTGCGCTGGTTCGACGCGGCCGCCGAGCGGTACACCTCCTCGTCGAGGTCGAGGGCCTCTGCGGCGAAGCGTGACAGCGCGGCACGCAGCCGGCCCCAGCGGTCCTCGAGCCCGGCACCGGGAAGCAGCGCCACGGTCGCTATCGCGCCCGCGTTGACCATCGGGTTGGTTCTGCCGTCGGGTGCACGCTCGACGGCGCCTGCCCCGTTGAAGGGCTCGCCGGTGGCGTTGGCGCCGATCCGGCGCCGGACGGTCGGCGCGGTGTGATGCTCGCAGGCGAGCGCGTGGACGAAGGGCTTCACGGCGCTCATGATGGCGAAGCGCACGCCGGTGTCACCGACGGCGTGGACCGTCCCGGTGACGCTGGCGACGGCCAGACCGAACCGGTCCGGATCGGCCTCGGCGAGCGCCGGGTACACCCTCGAGACGCGGCCATCGGTCACGGTACGGAAGCGCTCGTGGGCGTCGAGGAGCCGCTGGCGGACCTGCGAGGCGACCGGCAGGGTCCCCGTCGACACGAACCGAGGCCCGTCCGGCGCATCGAGGCGCTCAGCCGTTGCGCGAGCGTGCGCTCGGCGAGGTGGAGGGTCATCGACCATGGGGGCGTCCCGTTCCCGGCGGGTGCGCGCGATGAGGGGCGCGACGTCTCGGTGACCGAGCCTCTAGGCGGTCTGGTCGAGGCAGGGCGGCTGAGCGAGTTTCTGGCGGTCCCTGAGCTCGCGAGCCGGTTGTACCGCCCGCCGCGCCGGCGCGGACAGCGCGAGGATGGTCCCGAGCGTCGCGAACAGCAGCGGGAGGTAGATCCAGTGCGGGCCGTTCGGGGGCAGGAGGCCGAGCTCGATGAGGCTGAAGGCACCCGCCAGGCCGGTGAGCAGACCCGCACCCAACCCCCGCAGCGTGCGCCGCCGCCCGGCGCCGGGCGTGGTGGCGATGCGGACCGTGAGGCTCAACAGTCCGAGGAACGGGATGGCGGTCAGGAGCGCACTGCCACCGTCCGAGACCGTGGACAGCGCCAGCAGCGCGAGGATCCCCACGGAGAGGCCCATGAACAGGCAGGGGATGTTGAGTCGTGGCAGCAGCATCATGGTTCCTGGGAGCAGCGGAGCGACGGAGCGGCGGTGCGCGCGGCGCAGCACAGCGAGGCTCGGACCCCGCCCGGGAGCTCAGCGACCCTCGCCGGTGGACCCCACGGAGGCGGACACGGATGCGCGAGCAACGCCGGCGCAGGTGGCGGCACCATGCCAGACTCAAACATCGTTGTCAACGGCGTAGATAGCTTCCCCCGGCACCGGAGTCGCGGATCGCCGTCGACAGCGGGATCATGCCCGCGACCAGCAGGACCGTCGGCCAGGAGATCCGGCGGTACGCCTGCTCGGTCCCGAGCACGCCCGTCACCACCATCGCGCCCGCGGCGAGCAGGGCCGCGACCACCGGCGGGACGACCCCGGTGGCGAGCGTGATGACGAGCAGGACGAGGATCGCGATGGCTCGGCGCGACCGTGCACCGAGGGGGACGGTGCGCCGCTGGATCATCTCCGGCGGGTCGACCAGCAGGACATCCGGGCTGGTCGCCAGCTGCGCCAGGGCATCCCACGCCCCCTCGAGCAGCAGGGTGTCGCCAGGCTCGAGGGTCGTGCCCGGACCACCGACCTCGCGCCCCTGGCGCTGGACCGCGAGGACCACGAGCCGTCCCTCGTCGACGACGTCACCGGTCCGCACCCGCGTGCCGAGGTAGCTCGACCGCGGGGGGATCACCACCTCGGTCGCGCCCCCCTCGCGGTGCAGCAGCGCGGACGCGACCTCGTCGAGGTCGTGGGTGGTCGCGACCTCGAGGTCATGCTCGGCGCGGAACGAGGCGGCCTGGCTGCCATCCCCGACGAGGGTGAGCCGATCCCCCGCCTCGATGACGCCATCGGAGGTGGCCCGGGCGTCGATCCCGCTGACCTGGGTGACGACGCGAAGGTCGTCCCGGCCGCCGAGGTCGAGCTCGTCCCGAGGCCGTCCGACGAGGGGGGATCGATCGCTGACGACCACGTGGACGACCTTCGACAGCTCGTACTGCTCGACCAGGGCTCGGGCGTGCTGGCGCAGGTCGCGGGCAACGGTCGGGGCCTGGCGGGCGGGGATGAGGCGGTCACCGAACAGCACCACGATGAGGACGGTGCCGGCGACCAGCGGGATCCCGACCAGGGCGAACTCGGCGAACCCGATCCTGCCGACACCGGCGTCCGCCGCGGCCTCGGCGATGACCACGTTGACCGGGCTGCCGGTGAGCAGCAGCAGCGAGCCCGCGTGGGCCGCGAAGGCGAGGGGCAGGAGCAGACGGGCGGGTGCTTGGCCGCGCTGCGCCGCGACGACGAGCACGAGCGGCAGCAGCGCGGCGACCGAGCCGTTCGGGTTGATCAGCGCGGTGACCCCGGCGGAGAGCAGCATGACGAGCACGACCGTGCGGCGTGGACCCACCTGGTCGCCTCCGAAGACCCGGTCGCCGACCCAGGTCGTGACACCGGTCGCGTCCAGGCCCTCACCGACGACGAACAGCGCGGCGATGAGCAGCACGGTCGGGTCCGCGAACCCGGCCAGGGCCTCGCCGAGGTCCACCACCCCGAGCGCGTAGAGGGTGAGTGCTGAGCCGATCGCCACCACCTCGACCGGCAGCCGGTTCCACAGGAACAGCCCGACGACGGCCGCGAGCACCAGCAGGCTGAGGGTCGCCTGGGTCACGCGCTCCCCCCGTGGGGGCCGCTCGTCGTGGCTCGTCCATCGGTGGTCATGGTGTGCATGCGGTGCTCACGGGCAGGCGGCTCGGAGGAAGCAGCAGCGATGTCAACGCCGTTGGGAACGCTAGCAGAACCGACGCCGCCCTCCCGGAACCGGCCGGCCTACCGGGAGGCGTCATCCTGGTCCGTCGGGGAGCCCGTCCTGGCGGTCGCGGGACCATCCCCGCGGTCGCCGACCACGTGGACCCGGACCTTCTCCGGGGCACGGTTGTGCACCGCCAGGACCTCCAGACACAGGCCGAACGCCGCGACCTGGTCGCCCGCATCCGGGATGCGTCCGAGCTGGTCCACCACCAGCCCGCCGATCGTGGTGACCTCGGTCTGCTCGGGGATGATGAGGTTGAGGTCCACGAGATCGTGCAGCGGGAAGGTCCCTGGCAGCACCAGGCTCCCGTCGTCGGCGTGCTCCACGGCACGCACGTCGCGGTCATGCTCGTCGTAGATCTCGCCGACGAGCTCCTCGACGAGGTCCTCGACGGTGATGATGCCCTCGACCCCGCCGTGCTCGGAGACCACGAGGGCGAGCTGCTGGCGGTTGGTCTGCAGCTCCCGCAGCGCGACCACCGCGTTGAGGGTCTCCGGCAGCGCCAGCGCGGGACGGGCGTGATCGGCGACCGAACCCGCCCGACCGAGCAGCCCGAGCACCGACACCGTCCGGTCGGCGTCATCGAGCACCTCGGTGAACACCGGCGCGCGGCTGTGCCCGGCGGCCGCGAGCTCCGCGAGCGCCTCGTCGACCGTGAGGTCCTCCTGGAGCCCGATGACACGCGAGCGTGGGACCACGATCTGCCGGAGCGACCGGTCGGTGACCTCGAGCGCACCCTCGATGATCTGGCGCTGCTCGTCGGTGTAGCTGGCCTGGGTCGCGATGAGGTCGCGGATCTCGTCCTCGGTGACCTCCTGGCGGTCCTGATCCGGGTCACCGCCGAGCAGCCGGACCGTCAGGTCGGTCGCGCGGGACAGCAACCAGATCGCCGGTGCGGTCAGCCGCGCGAGCAGCGTGAGCGGCCGGGCGGCGACCAGGGCCCACGGCTCGGCACGCTGCATCGCCAGCCGCTTCGGCGCGAGCTCACCGACCACCAGCGTCACGAAGGTCAGCACGAGCGTGATCAGGAAGATCGCCGCGGGCCGGGCGGCCTGCCCGAGGAAGGAGAGCGGCTCGACCAGCGGCTCGGCGAGGGAGACCGCGGCCGTGGCCGAGGCCAGGAAGCCGGCCAGGGTGATCCCGATCTGGATCGTGGACAGGTACCGGTTCGGGTCCCGGGCCAGCCGGGCGAGCGCCCGTCCACGCGCGGAGCTGTGCTCCAGCCGGGCGAGCTGACCCTCGCGCAACGAGAGCAACGCGATCTCCGACCCGGCGAAGGCGGCGTTGAGGATGACGAGGAACCCGACCAGCGCGAGCTGGCCACCGATGCCGTCCACGTGGTGCCGTGTCCTCCGAGCGGGTGGGCCAGAGTACAGTTCCGCGCCGTCGGAAGGTGGAGGACGTGAACCCCACGGCGCGACCGGACCCACAGGTCGCGGCGACCGCGCCCGACGCTCGCCGTGTCGCCGTGCTCACGACCAAGCATGGCAAGGGTCCGGTCATCGCGGCCGGCCTGGCCTCAGCCGGGCTCGAGGTGCGCACCCTGGAGCACGACACGGACCTCCTCGGCACCTTCTCCGGTGAGGTGGAGCGGCCCGGACCGCCGCTCGAGACCGCGGTGCGCAAGGCCCGCCTCGGTATGGAGGCCACGGGGGCGCGGCTGGGACTGGCGTCGGAGGGCACCTTCGGACCGGACCCGGCGCTGCCGTGGGTCACCCGCAACGTGGAGATGGTGGTGCTGGTCGACGCCCTCACGGACACCACGGTTGTCGGCCGGGCGACGAGCCTGACGACGCGGAGCTTCGCCGTGCGGGTCGGCGAGCAGGACGACCTCGCAGCGGCCCTCGCCGGCGCGGACCTGCCGCGGCACGCGGTGATCGTGGCACCGGGCTCAGGCCCGCCGCGCCCGGTCTTCAAGGGGCTGCGCACCACCGCCGAGGTCACCGCCGCGGTCGCGGCCTGTGCCGCACGGTCCCCCGACGGACTCGCCCGCATCGAGACGGACCTGCGTGCCGACCGCTGCCCTTCCCGGCTCGAGGTCATCGCCGCGGCGGCCCAGGACCTCGCCGCCCGCCTGGGTCAGCCCTGTCCCGCGTGCGGGGCGCCTGGCTGGGGGGCCGAGGAGACCCTGAGCGGCTTGCCCTGCGGCTGGTGTGCCGCCCCGAGCACGGCGCCGCGCGCGGTCCGTGAGGCCTGCCCAGCGTGCGGCCATGCTGAGGAGCGAGCGCTCGGGCCACCCGAGGCGACGGCCGACCCCGCGTCCTGCCCGAACTGCAACCCCTGAGCCCGCGGCCAGACGTGGGGACCGACCGACGGCACGCACGCGCCAGGGATCGGGGCGGCCGCCGGTGAACCCCGGACCCGGGCCCACCCGGTCACCTCGATCAGCCCGCCGC
>JBKHDS010000118.1:0-7009 GCA_046541215.1 Nitriliruptoraceae bacterium | reverse complement strand
CGTAGCGGGGCATCGTGAAGCCCGCCCCGCCGATGTGGAGGACCGAGACCGGGTCCGGTTCGGGGGCCACAGCGTCGAGCACGTCCCCGAACCACTGCGTGTAGGTGAACTCCAGGTAGGTCGGGTCCTCCAGATCGACGTAGGAGTGGCGCAGGTTGTCCAGCCACAGGGCGCGGCCGGCGGGACGGTCCGGATCCTCGACGATGTAGGCGCAGTAGTAGGCGGACTCCTCCTCGCACGGGTTCGCAGCAGCGAAGGAGAGCCCGCCGGCGGCGAGCACCGCCACCGCCATGCCGGAGCTGAGCGTCCGCCCCCGCCGGAGCGCGACCGCGGTCGCGACCCCGAGCAGCACCAGGAACAGCGCGGTCGCACGGATCACCGGTCGGGTCGGGAAGGCTGCCACCAGCAGGAACCCGGTGACGAAGGTGCCGACGATCGCCCCTGCGGTGGAGAGCGCCGACAGCCGGCCCACGACCCGGCCGGTCTCCTCCAGGCTCGCGAGCTGGATCTTGATGACCGCCGGGGTGACCGCGGACAGCACCGCAGCCGGCGCGAAGAACGCCAGGATGGTCAGGGTCGTGGTGGTGGTCGGGCCCGCCCCGCGCAGCGAGGTCCCGAGCACGTCGACGATGGGGATCGCGGCGAAGGCGAGCGCCCCGCCGATCAGCAGCAGCGGCGCGAGCAGCCCACGCGGGTCCCGAGCGTCGGCGGCCTTGCCACCGAGCCAGGACCCGACGGCGATCCCGGCCAGGACCACGCCGATGATGGCCGTGTAGGTCTCGAGCGTGCTGCCGACGTAGGGCGCGAGCAGCCGCGCCGCGAGGATCTCGAGCACGAGGACGGCGGCGGAGGACAGGAACACGAGCGCGGCGGCGGCGAAGGCAGGCATGGGCGGGGAGGGTACGAGGTCGCGCGCGACGGCCGGTCCGCCTCAGCGCGCGTGGGGGAGCCGGACCTCGAAGCGGGCACCGCCGCCCGGGCGGTCCCCGACGCGCAGCTCGCCGCCCTGGAGCCGGACGAACTCGGCGACCAGGGCGAGTCCGATCCCCGTACCCGGCTGCGGATGGTCGTCCGCGAGCCGGTGGAAGGGCCGGAGCACCCGCTCGCGGTGGGAACTCGGGATGCCTGGCCCGTGGTCGTCGACCAGCAGCCGGAGCACCTCGGGACCGCTCTCGAGCCCGATCTCGATCGGGCCGTCCGGGGCGTACTTGATCGCGTTGCTCACCAGGTTCGCGATGATCCGCTCCAACTGCGTGCGGTCGAGACACACCAGCAGGTGCTCCGGTCCGTCGATGCGCACACGCTCGGCACCAGGGAGCCCCTCGAGCGCGTCGCGCACGACCTGCACCGCGTCGACGTCCTCGGGGTCGCTCGCGACCGTGCCCCGCGAGAGACGGTCGAGGTCGAGGAGGTCGTCGAGCAGCGCGCTCAGACGCGCGGTCTGGGCTGCCAGCGCCGACTCGAGCCGCGCTCGTGCGGCCGGCTCGAGGTCGGGTCCGAGCCGGCGCAGCGTCGCCGCGGTGCCGTCCACCACGGTCAAGGGGGTCCGCAGCTCGTGGGACACCGCGGTGAGGAAGGCCGACTTGGACCGGTCGATCTCCCGGAGTTCCTCGGCGGCGTTGCGTTCGCGCATCGCGAGCCGGCGGTAGCGCTCACGGCCGACCTCGAGCGCGACGATGAGATCGCTGATGACCCCGTCCCGCACCCACGGGTCGTGCGGGCCCGGGGGGTAGGTCGCGAGCGCCTCCTCCATCCGGTCCGCCGTGGCCGGGTCGATCCGTGCCACCTCGGCGCGGATGAAGGTGGTGATGGCGGTGACGGTCTGTGGGTTGAAGGACCACACCGTGTCGAAGATGCGATCGAACTCCTCGAGGGCTGCCCCCTCGGTGGCGGAGGCGGCACCAAGCTCGTCGGCCGCGTCCTCGTACGTCGCTGGGTCCACCTCCTCACCGATCAGCACGGCGCAGAAGGCCGGGGTGAGCACGATGAGGAACCACTCCTCGACCAGGGGGTCGTCCTCGGCCAGCCGGACGCGGACGATGTCGTCGTCGCCGATCGTGTCGAGGTTGCCGGCGGCGAACACCGCGACCGAGCGGGCCTTGGGCGCGACCAGCCGCTGGTAGCGCTCGAGCTCTCGCAGCCAGTGACGTGAGCGCTGGAACCCCGTGAACACCGCACCCGGCAGGTCGTGTTGGATGACGGTGTTCTCGAGCACGTGGCTGAGCTCGGTCAGCGTCGACTTGCTCAGCTGGCGCGGACGCAGGGGCAGGTCGACCGTCTCGAGCATGCGCCGGAACAGCCGGGGTCGGGTCGTCGGGCCGCCGTTGATCTCCCCCTCGTCCCGGCGGCCATCTCGGAGGTCCACGGGTCGTCATCCTCCAGCGCCCAAGAACGTTCACGTTCTGGCAACCGTAGCCGCCGGAGCGCCGCCGTCGAGCCACGCAGCGCTCGCCACCGCGGCGGTAGCCTCGCCGCTCGCGTGTGCGTCCGCCACCGACCCCGCACCCCGCCCCGCTGGAGCACCCGTGGCCGAGTACTGCTACGTCATGAAGGGCCTGACCAAGACCGTCCCGGGCGGGAAGGAGGTCCTGTCCAACATCTGGCTGTCCTTCTTCCCCGGAGCCAAGATCGGGGTCATCGGACCGAACGGGGCGGGCAAGTCCACCCTGCTGAGGATCATGGCCGGGCTCGACACCGAGTTCGAGGGCGAGGCCTGGCCCGCGAAGGGGCTGTCGGTCGGCTACCTGCCGCAGGAGCCGGAGCTGGATCCGACGCTGACCGTGCGCGAGAACGTGCTGGCGGGCCTGGGCGAGATCGCGGGGTTGGTGCCGAGGTACAACGAGCTTGCGGCCAAGCTGGGTGAGCCGCTGGACGACGAGGAGATGCAGCGCGTCTACGAGGAGATGGCCGAGGTCCAGGACGCGATCGACGCGGCGGACGCCTGGGACCTCGACCGCACGATCGAGATCGCGATGGACGCCCTGCGCGTGCCGGATGCGGACGACCCGACGACGCTGTCCGGGGGGGAGAAGCGCCGCGCCGCGCTCGCGCGGCTGCTGCTCTCCAAGCCCGACATCCTGCTGCTCGATGAGCCGACCAACCACCTCGACGCGGAGTCGGTGGCGTGGCTGCAGCGCACGCTCAACGACTACGCCGGGATGGTCGTCTCCATCACCCACGACCGCTACTTCCTCGACGAGGTGGCGGAGTGGATCCTCGAGCTCGACCGGGGCAAGGGCCACCCCTACCAGGGCAACTACTCCGGGTGGCTCGAGCAGAAGCGTGAGCGGCTGCGCCAGGAGGAGCGCGAGGAGTCGGCGCAGGCGCGGCAGCTGGCCGAGGAGGCCGAGTGGGTCAGGCAGTCCCCGCAGGGTCGGCGCACCAAGGCCAGGGCCCGCGTGCAGGCCTACGAGAGCCTGCTCCAGCGTGAGCGCCCCAAGCAGGTCACCAAGCCGCAGATCATGATCCCCGACGGTCCGCGGCTCGGCGCCAAGGTCGTCGAGGCCGCCGGGGTGCTGAAGGGCTTCGGCGACAAGCTGCTGTACGAGGACCTGTCCTTCACCCTGCCGCCCGGCGGGATCGTCGGGATCATCGGTCCGAACGGGGCCGGCAAGACCACCCTGTTCAAGATGATCGTCACCGCGGCCGGCCGGAGCGAGCTGCTCGACGAGCCGCTCGAGCCCGATGAAGGGGTGCTGACGGTCGGGGACACCGTCGAGCTGTCCTACGTCGATCAGTCCCGGGCGGCCCTGGACGCCTCCCGGTCGGTGTTCGAGGAGATCACTGGCGGGGTGGACTGGGTCCGGCTCGGCTCCACGGAGATGGCCTCGCGGGCCTACGTCGCGGCCTTCGGGTTCAAGGGCGGGGAGCAGCAGAAGAACGTCGGCTCCTGCTCCGGTGGGGAGCGCAACCGCATCCACCTCGCGAAGCTCCTGCAGCACGAGGCGAACCTGCTGCTGCTCGACGAGCCGACCAACGACCTCGACGTCGACACGCTGCGCGCGCTGGAGGAGGCGCTGCTCGACTTCGCCGGGTGCGCGGTCATCACGAGCCACGACCGCTGGTTCCTGGACCGCGTCGCGACCCACATCCTGGCCTTCGAGGGCGACTCCGAGGTGACCTGGTACCCGGGCGGGTACTCCGAGTACGAGGAGGACCTGCGGGCCCGCAAGGGGGACGAGGCCCTGCAGCCGCACCGCATCCGCTACAAGCCGCTGACCCGCCGCACCGGCTGACCGGCCGCACCGGTCGGCCGGTCGCACCGGTCGACCTGCCGCACCGGTCGGCCAGCCGTTCCGACGGTGCCGCCTGCACGGAACCTCTCTGGAGCGAGGTTCCGTGCGCCCGTTGCGGGCCTGCGGTGGGGTTGGCTACACGGAACCTCTCTGGAGCGAGGTTCCGTGCGCCCGGAGGGTCAGCCGGGTGGTCGTTCCGGGCCGGCGGTGGAGCCTGGGTCGCTGGTGTCGAGGTGGCGTTCGGCAGCCGCGAGTGCCGACGGATCATCGACGTCGATGGCGGTGCCGGCCCTGGGGTCGAGGTGGCGCCATGCCCCGGGTGGGAGCACGTCGAGGTCGAGGTGCTGCTGCAGCGCCTGCAGTCGGCGCTCGCCGTCGTCGAGCAGGCCCGCGATCACCGGGAGGGTCGTCACGCGGTAGGCGCCGATGAGGAGCAGGGGGCCGGCGGCGGTCCCGAGCACCGCGGCCTCCGGTCGGGCGCGTGCTGCGGGCACCCGCGTGGCGGCATCGATCGGCTGGCCAGCCCAGCCAGCCGCAACCGGTCGGGCGTCTCGTAGCCGGTCGACGAGCAGCCGGAGCACCGCAGGCTCGAGCCAGGGGTGGTCCACCCCCGCCACGAGCACACCGGACAGTCCGCGCTCGCCCGCCCACACCAGCGCCGCCTCCAGCCCGGCGAGCGGTCCCAGGCCAGGCCGTCGGTCAGCGATCCACGGACCCGGTCGGGGACCGGTCGGTGAGCCGACGACGACCACGGGGGCGCCGGGGTCGAGCGCTGCTGCCAGCGCCGACCGGGTGCGCGCGAGCAGGGGCACACCGCCTACCTCGATGCCGGCCTTGTCCTGGCCCATACGGCGCGATCGGCCGCCGGCGAGCACCGCGCCGCCCACCGTGGCCCGGTCGGCCCGATCGGTCCGGTCGGTCCGGCCGGCCCCGCCGGGGCCGTCTGGGACGTCGGCGCCGCCCACGTTGCCGTCCACGCCGCCTCCCCTCGCGAGTACCTCGGCACGGTAGGGCAGCGTTCGGTCGTCGCGCGCGTACCGACGGTCGATCGTTCAGCCATGGAGAGGACCCATGATCGCGCCGAAGAACGGCAGGCCGATCGTCCGCTGCCCGTGGCAGCGGACGCGGACCCGCAGCCCGATCTCACGCCGCTGCTCGCCCCCGATCGCCTCAGCTCGCTCGTGCGGTTGGGGTTGCGGACCCAGCCGCCGGTGACCGCCCTCGAGCGCCTCTGCCGACTGGCCTCCCGGATGCTCGACGCCGACGCGGCCTCCGTCACGATCGTCGAGGAGGTCCAGTCGACCGTCGCGACGGACGGCCTCGACCTCGCGCGCGAGCAGGTCACCGTCCCGTTGGACGAGTCCTTCTGCGCCCGCGCCATGGTCACGCGCCGCGTGCTTCCGATCACCGATGCGAGCGAGCACCCCTGGGTGAAGCACACCGCCGCCGCACGGGAGGGCCGCATCGTCGGCTTTGACCCGCGCCATCGAGTTGGACGGGCACACCGTCGCGGTCGGGGCCAGCTTCGGGCTCGCCTCCACCTCGATGCTGGCCGGGAGCGAGGTGACGGCGGACGCGCTGCTGTCGGCTGCCGACGCGGCGATGTACGAGGCCAAGCGTGATCCTGAGCGCCGCGTCCGGACCTTCGACGCCGACATCCGTGCCCGCTACGAGCGGCGCTGTGCCGTGCGGGCAGCCATGCGGGACGCCCTGGAGGCGGGCGCCATCGAGGTCGCCTTCGAGCCGGACCTCGACCTCGCGACGGGGAGCCTGCACGGTGTGCAGGTCACCCCGTGGTTGACGACGATCACCCTGCAGCACGTCGACGCTCCGGAACTGGTAGCTGCCGCCCAGGAGCTCGGACAGCTCGGGGTGTTGGCGGGGCTGGTCCTCGAACGCACCTCGGCGACCCTCGAGCGGTGGCAGCAGGACGGCGTGGTGCTGCCGCGGCGGGTGTGGGTGTGGACCGACCCCGGGCAGCTCACCGACCTCGAGCTGCACCGCCGTCTCACCGAGCTGAAGGCCCGCACCGAGGCCACGCTCGGTGTGCAGCTGCACGAGCGTGCCCTCACCGATCCCACGGTCGTCGCGGCGCTGCGGGACCTGCGCGCGGCCGGCCCCGCGGTCGCCGTGGAGCGCTTCGGTGCCGGGACGGCGTCCTTCGCCTCGCTCAAGCAGGTGCAGATCGACCTGCTCCGCATCGACCCGAGCTTCGTGGACGAGGCCGACGTCGACGCCTCCCGGCAGGCGGCGAGCCACGCCTTCGTCCAGCTCGCCGACGCGCTCGAGGCGAGCGTGGTCGCGGACGGGGTCGGGTCCGAGCCGGTGCTGCAGGCCGTGGCACGGCTGGGGTGCCGCGTGGCTAGTGGGCCGGCGATGGTCCGGGCGCTGCCGGACGGTCCGGCCCTGCGCCGGGTGCTCGGGACGGTCCTGGAGGTGCGGCAGCCCGCGGTGTAGGCCGGACGCGGCCTCCCGGGTCGCGGCGGGGCGCAGGCCGCGATGCCGACCGCCACGCGCCCGGGTCAGCTGGCGGTGTAGCGCAGCGCACGATCATCGGCGGCCGTCAGCGTCAGCGCCTCACCGTCGACGGCGACCCGCAACGGCCCGCCCTGCCACACCTCGAGGACGAAGCGCTCCTGCGCGCCGACCGCGTCGTCGAGACAGGCCATCCGGGTGGTCGCCAGGGGTCCGTCCAGTTCCAGGGTGTCGCCGGCCAGGACGTACCCACCGACCATGCGGTTGCAGCCGGTCGAACCCGCCAGCCGTGCGTTCTC
>JBKHDS010000117.1:0-7027 GCA_046541215.1 Nitriliruptoraceae bacterium | reverse complement strand
GGTCTTGGTGGCGAGGTTCTCGAGGTCGGTCTTGGTGGCGAGGTTCTCGAGGTCGATCTTGGTGGCGAGGTTCTCCAGGTCGGTCTTGGTGGCCAGTTCCGCGAGGTCGGACTTGGTCGCCAGCTCCGACCAGGGCAGCGGTGGCAGGTTCTCCATGAGGGTTGCCGCCTCCTCGTCGCCGAGGACCTCCCGCAGCCGCTGGAGCAGCCGGTGTCGATCCTGCTCCGACATGATGCCCTCCCGTCCCGGTCCCTGCCAACGGTGCCGCAAGCACAGCACGGCGGCGTCCGCTCGTCCAGCCGGGATCACGTGCCTGTGGACAGCGCCGGCTAGCGTCGCGCCGTCGTGGCCGTTCCGGTCGGAAGGCGTGCTGTGCCCAGCCGGAACCGGCGCATCCTCGGGCTCGCCCTCCCGGCCACCGTGACCCTGCTCGCCGACCCCGTCATGGGCGTGGTGGACACCGCGGTGGTCGGGCGTCTCGGTGCGGCCGAGCTCGGTGCCCTCGGGCTGGCGGTGTCGGTGCTCGCCGCCGGGTCCTGGGTGTTCAACTTCCTGGTGTTCGGTACCACCTCCGCGGTCGCCCACGCCATGGGAGCCGATGACCGCCTCGTCGCGGGTCGCCGCGTCAGCCACGCGGCGCAGGTCGCGGTCGTGCTCGGCACCGGCGTGGGGCTCCTGCTGGCCACGGTCGCGCCCTGGCTGCTGCGCGCGCTCGGCGCCGTCGATGCGCTGCTCGGCCCGGCGACCGACTACCTGCGGATCCGGGCCGCAGGCATCCCCTTCCTCCTGCTCGGGTTCGTCGGCCACGGGGCCTTCCGGGGGGTGCGTGACACCCGGACCCCGCTGTTCGTGGCGGTCGGGGCGAACCTCGTCAACGGCGTGCTCACCTTCTGGTTCGTGCTCGGCCTCGGGTGGGGGATCGCCGGCGCCGCCTGGGCCACGGTCGTCGCCGAGGTGCTGACGGTGCTCGCGTTCCTCCTCCTGCAGGGGCGCGTGCGGCTCCCGGTCACCGGCCACGGCACCCCGACCCGGGCGGAGCTCCGCTCGCTGCTCGCCGTCAGCCGGGATCTGGTGCTGCGCACCGGTGGGCTCGTGCTGGGGCTGCTGGCCGTGGCTGCGGCCGCCGCTCGCATCGATGCCGTCACGGCGGCGGCCTACCAGGTCCTCTACCAGACGATGATCGTCATCTCGTTCCTGATGGACGGCCTGGCGATCGCCGGACAGGCGCTGGTCGGCACCGCGCTGGGCGCCGGCGATGTCGACGAGGCCCGGGCGGTCGGCCGCGTGGTCCTGCGCTGGGGTGCGCTCGGGGGGTTCGCCCTCACCCTCCTGCTCCTCGTCGGTCACCAGGTGTGGCCGCGCATCCTCACCGACGACCCCGAGGTCCTGGCGACCGTCGCCGCAGCGTGGTGGCTCCTGGCGCTCGGGCAGAGCCTGAACGGGCCGGTCTACGCGCTGGACGGGGTGCTCATGGGGGCACAGGACTTCCGGTACCTGCGAACCTGGACGGTGCTGGCGGGGGTCGTCGGTGGCGTTGGTGCGCACCTGGTCGCCGGCACCGGCGGTGGGATCCTGGGACTGTGGGCGGCGGTGCAGGTCCTGCTGGGGATCCGACTGCTCTCCCTGCTGTGGCGTGTCCGGGGCGAGGCGTGGCTGGATCAGCGCCTCACCTGACACGTGCGCGCCCGGCCCTCCGGCGTCGCAGCGTCAGCCGAGCGAGCGGGGCCACAGCCGCTCGTCCTCGGGGATCGCCTCCACCATGCGTCGTAGCTGGTCGGCGACCTCGTGGATGAACCGGTGCACGGTCGCCTCGGCGAGGCGTCCCAACGCGAGCTTGTCCGCGCCCGCACCGAGCGCGCCGAGCGGCGGCTCGTACCGTCCCTCCAGGGTCAGCTGGGTCAGCGGTGGGTCCAGCACCAGCGCGGCGACCTCGAGCTCGGCCGTCAGCTCGGGGAAGAGCAGGCGACCGGACTCCGCGCGCCAGCGCAGCGGGACGATGCAGGCCGTCAACTGGCGTGGCTCGAACTCGCCCACCTCGATCACGACATCGCGGGACACCGAGAACCCGCCGACCTCCAGCTCGAGCGTGCGGGAGAGCACGCGGGCCTGGTCCGCCGACTCGTCCGTGGCTTGCTGGAACACCTGCGCGGCGTTCTCGGCCAGCAGCTTGGCGCACAGGTCGAAGGGGGCCTCGACGTAGGCGTAGACATGGAGCTCTCGTGACACGGGGTGCCTCCCTCGGCGCCCATCGGCTCCCGCCGGCTCCCGCTGCGGGGTGGGTCCACCCAGGGTAGGCGCGCGCGGCCGCCGCGGCGAGGGGCGCCGCGCGGCAGCGCTGTGGCGGCCGCCGGGCCGGACCGGTCAGCCGGCCGTCGGCGCGAAGCTCGCGACCACCTCGACGTGGTGGGTCATGGGGAACAGATCGAGGGGCTGGGCGCGCTCGAGGCGGTAGCCGAGCCCGGCGAGCGTCCGGGTGTCGCGGGCGAGGGCGGCGGGGTCGCAGGCCACGTAGACGATCGCTGCGGGGGTGAGCCGGGTGAGGTCGGTGAGCACCTCGGCTCCGGCACCGGTACGGGGCGGATCGAGCACGACCACGTCGGGCGGGTCGAGGGCGGCGGTCGGCTGCGGCGCCGGCTCGCCCGCTCCGGCCTGGTGTGCGGCAACGTCGGCAGCGGTACGCAGGAAGCGGCCGACCGGCTCGCTGTGGACCTCGAGCGCCAGGCCGTTGCGTGCCGCGTTGCGGGCGGCGGCGTCGGTGGCGAGGTCGTCCCCCTCGACGGCCACCACCTCGGCGCCAGCTCGGGCGAGACCGAGCGCGAGCAGCCCGACGCCGCTGTACAGGTCCCAGCACAGGGCACCGGTCACGTCACCGGCGGCGGCCAGCACCTCACCGAGCAGCGCCGCGGCGGCGTCCACCCCCGGCTGGAAGAAGCTGCTCGCCGGGACGAGGAAGCTGAGGCCCTCGACCTCCACCTCGACCTCGCCATCGCCGCGCATCGCGACGGTGCGCCCGTCCGGCTGGGTGAGCAGGAGGTCCGCGTCACCCCCGGGCAGTTCCAGGGGCCCCGGGCCGGGGGTGAGCACCACGCTGCCCGGGCCCCCCGGGGTGAATCGCCTGATCCGCACCTCCTGCGCGCCGGTCTGGTCCCCGACCTCGGCCCGCAGCTGCTGGGCGCCTGCGGTGAGGACCAGGCAGCGGTCGATCGCGACGACCTCGTCGCTCCCGGCGCGGTGGAAGCCGAGGTGGCCGGTGGGATCGGCGTGCAGGCGCGCCTGGGCTCGGTAGCCCAGCGCCGGTCCGACCGCGCGGCACGGCTCCACCGGCGGCGCCTCGACCCGCCCGATGCGCTCGAGCTGCTCCCGCACGATCCGGGTCTTCAGACGCAGCTGGCCGGCGGGGGAGACGTGCTGCAGATCGCACCCGCCGCACGCGGGCACGTACGGACAGGGCGGTTCGACCCGGTCGGGCGCGGGGGTGTGGACCTCGACCAGCGTGGCCCGTGCCCAGCGCTTGCGGTCGTCGGTGACCCGGATCGTGACCCGTTCGCCGGGCAGCGCACCGGGTACGAACACGGCCTTGCCCTCGATCCGGGCGACACCTTCACCCCCGTGGGTGATGCCGTCCACCTCGACGGTCACGGGCTTGGGGGGCAGCGCCCGGTGCCGCGTGCGCGCGCGGCTCATGCCTGCACCCGGTCGCCGGCCGGCCCGGCCCCGGCGGCATCCGGATCGGGGGGGCCGAGCTCGTCGGTCGGGTCCTCCTCGCCAGGGGAGTCATCCCTGGCCGGCCCTGCCGCGAGCTGGAGCGCGATCACCATCACCTCGACGTGGTCACGGGTGAGCTCGACCGCGCGCCGCGCCAGGTCCTCCGCCTCGGTCCGACCGGCGAGGCTGAGCCAGGCGATGGCGCGGGGACCCTCGCCGTCCAGGGCGAGGACGCGCTCGAGCGCGGTGGACTCCTCGGTCACGCCGTCGGTCGCGTCCCTGGCCCTTGCGACCACGCCGGCCGCGTCCCGTTCCCAGGCACCGAGGTCGCCAGCGATCGGGTCGCGGAGGTTCTCGACCACGCTGCGTCCGAGCGAGCCCCCGACCTCGCGCGCGCGTGCCAACAGCTCGGTCAGCTGCGCGGGCTCCTCAGCGCGCTCGTCGCGCTCGAGGGTCTCGGAGGGGAACAGGGCGCGCGTCCCGGCGCTGGGATCACTGACCAGTAGCGCGTCGGCGCGGGCGATGGCAGCCCCGAGCTCGTTCGCGCTGCTCGCCTCGCCGGCGGCGACGAGCTCGGCGTCGAGCTGTTCGAGCAGCTCCTGGGTCGCGGCGAGATCCGCGAGCAGCTCCTCGTCCTCCGGGCTGGGCGCCGAGGTGGTGCTGGGCTGCTCCGGGGGCGGCTGCTCGCTGGGTGCGTCGACGGGCACCCCGGGGGCGGTGCACGCGGCAGCGAGCAGCGCGCCCGCGACGAGCAAGGTGCCCCGGGCCACCGATCGGGCGGGTCCCCGATCGGTACCGCGATCGCGTCGCGGTCGAGCGTCACGGCTGCGCTGCGGGTGGGCGAGGTGGTGTCCGTCCTCGCCGGCACGATCCGCGACCGGCCGGTGCGGGGCGAGCCGCGCCGCGATCCAGCCGTCGCGGTGCCGGATCTCGCGGACCTCGGCACCAGCGGCGACGAGCGCGGCGAGCACCTCCTCGGCGCGCTCCTCGGCGATCCCGCTGACGATGAGGGTGCTGCTGGTCGCGGCCACCAGGGTCGTGGCGTGGTCCCGGACGACGTCGCTGATGAGGTTCGCGACCACGATCTCGGCGCTATCGCGCAGGTCCTCGACCGCGCCGACCTCCGCGCAGAGGTCGACCTCGTTCGCTGCGGCGTTGTCGCGGGTGACAGCGACCGCGTCCTCATCGAGGTCGAGGGCGACCACCTCGGCGCCCCTCGCGGCGGCCGCGATCGCGAGGATCCCGCTCCCACACCCGACGTCGAGGACCGACCGCCCCCGCAGGCCCTCGGCGATGTCGAGCTCGTCGAGGACCTCAAGGCAGAGCGCGGTCGTGGCATGGTGGCCGGTCCCGAAGGCCTGACCGGGGTCGAGCACCAGCGTCAGCTCCTGGGGTCCGGGTCGGTGGTGGGCGGCGAGCCAGCTGGGGACGACCACGGTGCGCCCGGCGCGCACCGGTGAGATCGTCGCCTTCCAGGAGGCCTGCCAGTCGTGCTCGGCCTCAGGCTCGCAGGTGACCGGCCCGGCGGCCACCCGCGCCAGCCGTGCGTCGCTGGCGAGGGAGGGGTCCGCCACCCATGCCAGGAGTCGGTCGTCCCGCTCCCAGACGCCGCGCGCACCGAGGGCCCACAGCACGGCAGCGACCTCGTCGTGGCGCGCCAGGGGGGCGGGGACCTCGACCCGGTGCAGCTGCTCGGCCACGCGGCCTCCCGAGGCACCGATCCGGCTGCGGACAAGGTGCAGCCCCGTGCGACGGGGGGACACACGGGGCCGCTGCAGCGCGAACGCTGCTTCCACAGCGTACCCCCACGACCGTCGACCTGTCCAGTGACGGCAGCCGCAGGCCGGATGAGGCGCCGTCGCTACCCTCGTGTTCCCCCGTCCGTCCCCACAGGAGCAGCCTGCCGGTGTCCTCGCGTCACGTCGCGGCGTCCCCGGCTATCGAACTCACCGGGGTGACGAAGCGGTACGGGGCCACCACCGCGATCAGCGGGCTGGACCTCAAGGTGGCGAGCGGCGAGACGCTCGCGCTGCTCGGTCCCAACGGGGCGGGCAAGACCACCACCGTCGAGTGCTGCATGGGCTACCGGGTCCCGGATGCGGGCACCGTCCGGGTCCTCGGGCTCGACCCGCGGCGCGATCGACGCCGGCTGGCGCCGCGGGTCGGGCTGATGCTCCAGGAGGGCGGGGTCTACCCCCACGCCTACCCGGCTGAGGTGCTCGAGCTGTTCGCGGCCTTCTACCGCGCGCCGCGTGCGCCGCGGGAGCTGCTGGAGCGGGTCGGCCTGGCCGAGGCCGGCCGGACCCGTTTCCGTGACCTCTCCGGTGGGCAGAAGCAGCGCCTGTCCTTAGCGCTGGCGCTCGTCGGGCGCCCCGAGATCGTCTACCTCGACGAGCCGACCACCGGACTGGACGTCGCGGCCCGGCACGGCACCTGGGGGTTGATCCGTGAGCTGCAGGCCGACGGGGTCACGATCGTGCTGACCACCCACCTGCTCGACGAGGCCGAGCAGCTCGCGGACCGCGTCGCCATCATCGACCGTGGCCGCCTGATCGCGGCAGGATCGCCGACCGAGCTGACCCGGGGGGAGCAGGTCGGGGTGACGCTTCGGTCGCGCCCCGGACTCGACCACGCCGCGCTCGCCGCCTCGCTCGGGGCGCCGGTGCGCGAGACGGTGCCTGGGACCTATGTGCTCGAGGCCCGCAACGATCCCGGCCTGGTCACCGAGGTGGCGGGGTGGCTGCAGGCGCAGCAGGCCCCCCTGCTCTCCTTCGAGACCGGCCGGTCGAGCCTAGAGGAAGCGTTCCTGCGCCTCACCGCGACCGACGGGCCGCAGCCCGCCGCCACGCCGGGTGGCACACCCCGCGACCCGGCCGCCGAGGTCGCCGGGTGAGCCGGCCGACGATGCGGGCGGCGACGGGCCGCGCCAGGACCGACCCAGCCAGGACGGACCGGGCGACGACCTCCACCCCGTGGGTGCAGGCGGTGGGAGCGCAGGCGGCGATGGAGGTCCGGTTGCTGGTGCGGTCCTCGGAGAGCCTGCTCGTGACCTTCGGGATCCCGCTCGGGGTGCTGGTCTTCTTCTCCCTCGTCGAGGTGCTGCCGATCGAGGGCCAGGAACCGGTCGACTTCCTCGTCCCCGGCGTGCTCGCGATCTCGGTCGTGGCCACGGGCGTGGTCGCGATCGGGATCCAGACCGCGTTCGAACGCAAGTACGGGGTCCTCAAGCGTCTCGGCGGGACACCGCTGGGCCGGGCGGGCTACCTCGTCGCCAAGGCGGGAGCCGTGGCGGCCATGCTGGTGGCCCAGACCGTGCTGGTGG
>JBKHDS010000116.1:0-7074 GCA_046541215.1 Nitriliruptoraceae bacterium | reverse complement strand
TCCCCGTGGTCGTCCTCGTCCCCGTGGTCGTGGCCGTCGGTGCCCTCGTACGGGACCGGGTCAAGAGAGGGCCCGAGCTCCAGCACCCGCACCCCGTCCTCCTCGGCCGCGGCGATCGCGTCGAGCAGCCCCTCCTCGAGCCCCAGGCCGTTGGCGATGACGAGGTCGGCCTCCCGCATCGATGCGGCCTGTTGCGCCGAGGGCTCGAAATCGTGCGGGTCGGCGCCGATCGGCATGAGCACCTCGACGGCTGCGTCCTCCCCAGCCACGTTAGCCGCGATGTCGCCGAGGATGGTCGTGGTCACCA
This sequence comes from Nitriliruptoraceae bacterium, assembly GCA_046541215.1. Classification (GTDB taxonomy): domain Bacteria; phylum Actinomycetota; class Nitriliruptoria; order Nitriliruptorales; family Nitriliruptoraceae; genus T1Sed10-7. Next base: position 6,767 of record JBKHDS010000116.1, on the reverse strand, counting down.
CGACCTGCGGCTGACCCTCATCCGCTGCGGCGCCTGACTCCCCGGTGTCGCTACCGCAGGCGGCGAGGACGAGGGCGGCGACCAGCAGGGTGAGCCCAGCAGCACGTCGTGAGCGTCGGGCGCGGGGGTGACGTTCCATCGGGATAGGTCCTCCAGATTCGTCTGAGGTGCGGATGCGGAAGCCGATGCGGATGCGGATGCGGCGGGACATCCGAGCTCATCCGAAATTTCTAGGAATGACTCCTGTTCCTACAGTACCCCCTTGGTAGGCTCTTGTCATCATGGACACGCCTGAGACCCTCGACCACGCCGCCGCCGAGTGCGCCCTTCCTGAGGGCGCACCGACCCGACCCACGACCGACGGCGATGCTGCGGTGGTCGGCCGCGACCTCGTGCTGACTTGGGACGGCACGACCGCCCTCGGACGGTCCTCCTTCACGATCCCTGCGGGGTCACGGACGGCGTTGATCGGACCGAACGGGTCCGGGAAGTCCACCCTGCTGCACGCCATCTCGGGGCTTCTGACCCCGGCATCCGGCACCCTCCGGGTCAACGTCGCTGGATCCCGCCACCGCGCCGTCGCGTACGTTCTGCAGGCGACGACGGTCAACGACACCATGCCCGTGACCGTCCGCGAGACGGTGCTGATGGGTCGGTTCGCGCACCTGGGCATGTTCACGCCGGCGCGCCGCGACGACCGGCGCCGCTGCCGTGACGCGATGGAACGGCTGCGCATCGCCGACCTGCGCGACCGCCACCTCGACGAACTCTCCGGCGGACAGCGGCAGCGGGTCTTCATCGCCCAGGGGCTCGTTCAGGAGGCCGACATCCTCCTCCTCGATGAACCCATCACGGGGTTGGATCTCGTCTCGAAGGACATCATCGACGAGGTGCTTCGGGAGGAGCGGGAGCGCGGTGCCACGGTGGTGGTGAGCACGCACGACCTACCCGAGGCCGCGGACGCCGATCACGTGCTCCTGCTCGGTGGACAGGTCGTGGCGTCGGGGCCACCACCGGAGGTCCTCACGGCCCCGCTGCTGACCCGCGCCTACGGGATCCCGCTGACCACCCTCGAGAACGGAGCGGTGGTGCTGGACGACCCGCATCACGCACCGGCCCAGACCCGGCACGTCCACTACGACCGCACCGGCCACGCGGACCACCCCGAGTAGGGAAGGACGGACGGTCCGCGGACCTGCCGGACAGCCACCGGTACCTCAGCGTTCGAGGTCGACCACCAGGGGCGCATGGTCCGAGGGCTTGTCGCCGGCCTCGTTCGGGAGACGGAAGGTCCGCTCCACCGTGCACCCGGTGACGGCGAGGTGAGAACTGACCAGCGCGAGGTCGATACGCATCCCGAAGCCGCGCTGGAAGGAGCGCAGGCGGTAGTCCCACCAGGTGAAGCCCTCGCCGTCGGGGTCGACCGTCCGGAACGCATCCTGCAACCCGAGCTCTCCGAACGCGGCCAGCCGCTGCCGTTCCGCCGGGGTGATGTGGGTGGTCAACCGCGCCTGGGCGACATCCCAGACGTCACGGTCCTCCGGGGCGATGTTGACGTCGCCGGCCACGACCACGGGGCCGACCGCGACGAGCTCGGCCAGGTGGGTGCGCATCGCCTCCAGGAACCGCAGCTTCACCGCGAACATCGGGTGCTCGCGATCACGGCCGTTCGGGACGTACACCGAGGCCACGCGGACCCCGGCGATAGTGGCTTCCACCCAGCGGGCCTCACCGGGGTCGGGGGCGCCTGGTAGCACGTCGACGACGTCGGTGACCTCGGTGCCGGTGGGCACGAGCAGGGCGACCCCGTTCCAGCGGCCCTCCGAGACCTCGAAGGCCGTGTAGCCATGCTCCGCGAGGGCGGCGTGCGGGAAGGTCTCGCTCGCGACCTTGGTCTCCTGCACGCACACGACGTCGGGCCGGTGGGTGGTGAGCAGCTCCACGACCCGGGGCAGCCGGGCGCGCAGGGAGTTGACGTTCCAGGTCACGAGGCGCATGCCGCGACGCTACTGGACCGAGCGGAGCCCGTGGTCCGGGCACGGGCTGGCCGGCACGCCGACGACCCAGCCGGGGCCGCTCGGGTGTACGGACCGGACGGGCGGTGGCCGCTACCGTCCGCTCGCGGCGAGCGACAAGGAGCCTCGTGGGGCAGCGCGGACCTCACCAGGCAGGGTGGCGGTGGCCCGGGTGGCTGACCGTCCCGATCCTGTCGGTCACGGTGCTGTCGGTGGCCTCCGGGATCGCACAGTTCGGCGTGACCACGGTCATCCGTGACGTCGCCGTCGTCTACGGCGAGGTCGTCGGTGACGGTGCGCTCGACGAGCTCGGCCTACCTGCCACGACGCTCGGCCTGGCGCTCGCGCTGATCCGGCTCGCCTCGCTTGGGAGCCTGCCGACCGCCGCGCTCGCGGATCGGCTCGGACGCCGCCGGGTCCTGCTCGCCTCCGCCGGGGCCGGGCTCGCGCTCACGACCCTGTCCGCGCTCGCGTGGAGCTTCTGGGCTTTCGTTGCGATCGTGGCCCTGGCGCGGCCGCTGCTGTCAGCCATCAACGCGCTGGCCGGGGTGATCGCCGCCGAGGAGACCGATAGCCGCTGGCGCGCCTGGTCCCTGGCGCTGATCGCCGCCGCCTACGGGCTCGGCGCGGGGATCGTCGCCGTCGGCCGGGGTCTGCTACCGGGCGAGCCCTCCTTCCGGGTCGTGATGGCGCTGTCGCTCGTGCCGCTGCTGCTCCTGCCGGTGCTGGCGCGGCGCATCCGGGAGCCAACGATCGCGACCCACCACGTCGCGGCGACCGGGTTGCCCGGCCGGGTGCCGCGAGCGCTGATCGGGCGCGTTGCCCTGCTCGCGACCCTGATCGGCGCGATCGCGCTGGCGACCGGGCCGGGCTTCACCTACCTGTTCGTGTACGGCGAGGGCGTGCTCGATGCGTCCCCGCTGCTGCTATCCACGCTCGTGCTCGCGGCCGGACCAGCCGGGCTGGTCGGCATCCTGCTCGGCCGCTGGACCGCGGACCGCCTCGGACGCACCGGCACCGCCGGCGTATCGATGGCCGTCACCGGACTCGCGGTGACCTACGCCTACGCGGGCACGACGCGAGAGCTCGCGATCGGCTACCTCGTGGCGATCACCGCCTCCAGCGCCTTCGCCCCGCCCACCGGCGCGCTGGTCGCCGAACTCGTACCGACCCGCGTGCGCGCCACCGTCGCCGGGTGGGAGACCGTCGCCGGGGTGCTCGGCGCGGTGATCGGGCTGACCTCCTTCGGGGTGCTCGCCGACCTCACCGGCGGCTTCACGTCGGCGGCCCGCTGGATCGGCATGGGCACCGCCGTGATCGCGCTCGGGTTCCGGCTGCTGCCGGAGACGCGCGGCTGGGAGTTGGATCAGGAGGTCCCGGACCGCCGCGCGTGACGAGCGGCCGGCCCCGGCGGCGGTGTGGCGGGGACCACGCCCGCGGCCGCGCGATCCACGTCCGGCACCTTCCCTGCTCATAGGCGCAGGGAACGCGTCCTCAGACGCGGCATCCCGCCGCGACGCGCCTCAGCGTGCCGATCTCCTGCGCATAGGGGCGGGAGATCGGCATCCCCCTACGGGCAGCGGGCACGACGGGGACAGCGCACCCCCACCGATCACGCGCCGAGCCCGGGAGGTGGTGGCGGGGTCGCGGCAGGCGGCGGCGAAGGCCGTTCGCCGAGCTCAGGACCAGGGCCGACCGACCAGGGCCGGGCCGGCCCGGCGGCTCACCTCCCGAGGTGGCTTCGTCCACGCAAGCAGGCGGAGCACCCACCCCGACGGCCCGGATCACGCACCCCGAACGCGCGCAGGACGTCCGCAGCGGACGCTCAGCGCGCGTCGACGGTCGCGACCTGCCGGCTCAGCGCGCCCCGAGCACGTCCCGGAGCACCCCGGCGGCCCAGGCAACGAGGTCGTCCGGTGCCGGCCGCGGGAGCGGGATCTGCAGCAGCCGCTGGTCGGCACGGACCCGGTGCCCGGGGTAGCGCCGCTCCAGCCGGACCAGCTGTGCCTCACTCAACGTCACCGGGGCGACGCGCAGCTGGCCCTTGGGGGTGATCGCGAGCTCGGTCACCTGCCAGCGTCGCATCGCGGCCTTGAGCGCCGCCACCACGAGCAGTCGCTCCGCCGGTGGCGGCAGGGGTCCGAAGCGGTCCTGCAGCTCCTCCTTCACCGCCCGCACGCCGGCGGCGTCCCGGACCGCGGAGATGCGCTGGTACAGCTCGAGCCGTTGCGTGGCGTCCTCGACGTAGTCGTGGGGCAGGTGCGCATCCACGGGCAGGTCGACCTTGATCTCGACCTCCTCCTCGACGGGCTCGCCCGTGAGGTCCCCGAGCTCCTCCTTGAGCAGCTGCGAGTACATGTCGAACCCGACGGCGGCGACGTGCCCGGACTGCTCCGCGCCGACCACGTTGCCGGCGCCGCGGATCTCCAGATCGCGCATCGCGATCGCGAGTCCGGAGCCGAGGCGCGCGTGCTCGGCGATGGTCTTCAGGCGCTCGTAGGCCGGCTCGGTGATCGACGCTCCTTCGGGGAACAGGAAGTAGGCGTACCCGCGCTCCGAGGACCGCCCGACCCGGCCACGCAGCTGGTGGAGCTGGGAGAGGCCGAGCAGGTCGGCCCGTTCGATGATGAGGGTGTTCGCGTTGGGAACGTCCAGTCCGGACTCGATGATCGTCGTGCAGACGAGCACGTCGATCTCCCGCTCCCAGAACCGCACCATGACCCGCTCGAGCTGGCGCTCGTCCATCTGGCCGTGCGCCACCTCGATGCGGGAGCCGGGCACCAGCTCGGCCAGCTGTGCGGCCACGCGGTGGATCGTGTCGACCTGGTTGTGGACGTAGAAGACCTGGCCATCACGCAGCAGCTCGCGCCGGATCGCGAGCACCACCTGCGCCTCGTCGTAGGGCTGCACCGAGGTCAACACGGGCTGGCGGTCCTCCGGCGGGGTCTCGATGACCGACAGGTCCCGGATGCCCGAGACCGCCATCTCCAGCGTGCGCGGGATCGGCGTCGCCGACATCGACAGCACGTCCACCGAGGTGCGCAGCTGCTTGAGCCGCTCCTTCTGGGACACCCCGAAGCGCTGCTCCTCGTCGACGATCACGAGCCCGAGGTCCTTCCAGCGCACCCGCGCCCCGAGCAGCGAGTGCGTGCCGACCACGATGTCGACGGTGCCCGCCGCGAGCCCGTCGAGCACGCGCCGCTTGTCCCGGTCGGTCACGAACCGGCTGAGCTCCTCCACCACGACCGGGAAGCCGGAGAACCGCTCCCGGAAGGTCTCGAGGTGCTGCTGCGCGAGGATCGTGGTCGGCACGAGCACCGCGACCTGCTTGCCGTCGAAGACCGCTTTGCCGGCGGCGCGCACCGCCACCTCGGTCTTGCCGAAGCCGACGTCACCGGCGAGCAGCCGGTCCATCGGCAGCGGCGCCTCCATGTCGCGCTTGATCTCCTCGGCGACGGTGAGCTGGTCCTGGGTCTCGACGTGCGCGAAGGCGTCCTCGAGCTCGAGCTGGAGCTGCCCGTCCGGCGCGAAGGCGTGCCCGGGGGCGTGCATGCGGGCGGCATAGAGGCGGATCAGCTCCGCGGCGATGTCGCGGACCGCCTTGCGCACCCGGTTCTTCGCCCGCTCCCACTGCGCCCCACCCAGCGACATCACGCTCGGGGTCTCCCCACCCTGGTAGCGCGCGATCGCGTCGACCTGGTCGGAGGGCACGTAGAGCGTGTCACCGTCGGCGTACTCGAGCAGGACGTAGTCGCGCTTGGCCGTGCGGCCGTCCACGCCGGACAGCTCACGGGTGACCATGCCGCGGTACCGCCCGACGCCGTGGGTGCGGTGCACCACCGCGTCGCCCACCTCGAGCTGCAGGGCCGTGTCGGCCGCGGTCGAGCGGGTCCCGAGCCGCCGGCTGGCACGGCGCCGGCGCGGCCCGAAGACGTCCCAGGTGCCGAGCACCGCGAGCCGCAGCTCCTCGGAACGGAACCCGGTCCGCAGCCGGCTCACCGCCACCTCGACGCGCTCCCCGTCCCGCTCGGCGCTCAGGTGGTCGGCGAGGGTGGCGGGCACACCCTGCTCCCGGAGCACGTCGACGATGCGACGGGCCGGGCCGTCCGCGTCGACGGAGACCACCACGCGGTCGCCATCGCGCAGCAGCTGACGCAACCGCTGCGCGGCCGTCACGATGTCCCCGCGGAAGGAGTCCCAGGCCGCGGCGTCGAGCCGGTCACCGCCCGCGGCACCGAAGGGGCTGAGCCGCCAGGTCCGCTCCGGACCGCGAGCCAGCAGCGCGGCGGGGTCGGCGAAGCCGGCCGGGCGGGCGTGCCCCTCGTCATCGCGGCCGCGGCTGCGGGGCGCCGCTTCCTCGCCGAGGGAGGCAGCCGTGCGCCAGGCCGTGTCGGCCAGGATCTCGGCCTCCTCAGCGAGCTGGCCGGCCCGCTCCTCCAGCAGCATCGGGTCGAGCAGCGCGAGCCCGGACCCGCTCGGCAGGTAGTCGACCAGCAGGGCCGGCTCCTCGGTCAGCATCGTGACGAGCGACTCGACCCCCTCGAAGGTCTGGCCGGCCGCCAGCCGGTCGAGCTCATCGGTCAGGTGCGGCCAGGTCGTGACGGCGGCGCGGGCACGCTCGCGCAGCGCGTCGTCGAGCACCAGCTCGCGGGCGGCGTCGAGCACGACCCGCTCGAGGGGCTCGACCGAGCGCTGGTCACCGACGGAGAAGGTCCGCAGCGACTCGACCTCGTCCCCCCAGAACTCGATGCG
>JBKHDS010000115.1:0-7075 GCA_046541215.1 Nitriliruptoraceae bacterium | reverse complement strand
CCCGCGGCGTACCGCGGCAGGAGGCACGGGCACGGGCACGGGCCTGGGTCGAGCGGGTCGGGCTCGCCGACCGGCTCCGCGCCCGGCCAGGTGCGCTGTCCGGGGGCCAGGCCCAACGGGTGGCGCTGGCGCGCGCCCTGGCCAGCGAGCCCGGGCTGCTCCTGCTCGACGAACCGCTGTCCGCGCTGGACGTCGATGCCCGCCGCAGCGTGCGCCACGAGCTCAGGCGCCACCTCGAGGCCTTCGCGGGCCCGGTGCTGCTGATCACCCACGAGCCGATGGAGGCGATCACGCTCGCCGACCGGCTGGTGATCCTGGAGCAGGGCCGCGTCGTGCAGGACGACGCGCCCGAGGTGGTGGCGCGCCGACCGCGCTCGAGCTGGGCCGCCCGGCTGGTCGGCCTGAACCACTACCGGGCCCGCGCGGAGGGGCACACCCTGACCCTGGCGAACGGGGCCACCCTGACCGCCGGTGAGGCCGCGGCACGAGCCGGGGACGTGCTCGTCGCGATCCACCCCCGCGCCGTCGCTCTGCACCGCCGACCGCCGGAGGGCTCGCCGCGCAACACCTGGCGCGCCACCGTGGACGCCCTGGACATCCGCGACGATCAGGCGCGCGTTCACCTCGACGGTCCCGTGCCGATCGTGGCGCAGATCACCGCCGCCTCGCTCGCGAGCCTGGCCATCGCCGAGGGCGAGGAGCTGTGGGTGGCGGTCAAGGCCAGCGAGATCGATCACTGGCCCGCCTGAACCGTCACCACGCCAGCCGCGTCGGTCCCTGAGTAGGCTGCCCGCACCGCACCTAAGGAGCACCTCGATGGACGCTGATCTCCAGGCCCGTTTCAACGCCCAGATCGCCCTCGAGCACGCGGCGGAGCGCGCGTACCTGCAGATGGCCGCGTGGGCCGAAGCCCACGACTACAGCGGTTCGGCTGCGTGGCTGCGATCGCAGTCCGCCGAGGAGGGCGAGCACGCCCGGCTGTTCATGGACCACGTCCTCGACCGGGGGGGCGAGGTCACCCTGGCGGCGCTCGAAGCGCCGCCCAACGACTTCGACGACCTCCTCGCCGTGTTCACCGCGGCGCTCGAGCACGAGCGCAAGGTCACCAACGCCATCGGTGAGCTGTACGCCGCGGCGAACGAGGCCCGCGCGTACCCGAGTCTGCCGCTGCTGACGTGGTTCCTCGAGGAGCAGGTCGAGGAGGAGGCCAGCGTCGGCACGATCGTCGGGGAGCTCTCCATGGTCATCCAGGACCCGAGCGCGGTCCTGCAGTTGGACCGCGAGCTCGCTACCCGCCGCAAGGCGGAGGGTGACGGCGACAGCTGAGCGTGGCGGTTGCCCCGGCCAGGACGGCAGCGTTCGACCGGGGCGGTGCGGTCCTCCAGCGCATCACCCGGCGGCCGCCAGCGGCTGAGGAGGCGTCTCCTCCCACGGCGTCCAGGTGAGACCGCCGGCGTAGCGGTGGGAGATGCGGCCCTCGGTGTCCATGGCCAGCAGCGTCAGCCAGCCGTTGTCGCACAGCGCGCGGACCTCGGGGTGCCGCGACAGCACGCCGTCCATCGCCTCCAGCGGTGCCTCGATGACGACCGTCAGCCGCAGTGGCTCGTGCTGGTAGCGCTCGCCGTCGTGGACCGATTGCCAGGGCAGCCCGACGCGCAGGTCGCCGGCGTTGCCCTCCAGGACCCCGAGCCTGCCGACGACGTTGTGCAGGGTCTTGTTCCCCGAACCGAAGCGCTCGTTGTCCACGGTCGAGGCGTAGTACTGCAGGGTGATCCAGCTCGCGACCACCATCGGCGCGGTCATCAGCAGCTCGAGGACGGTGTGGTCCTCGTCCTGCTGCCAGTCGTAGGAGTGGAGGAACGTCTGGCCGGACAGGTCACGGCCGCGGGTGCGGTGCCGCGGGGCGATGATGAGAGCACGACAGCCGGCCAGCCCCCACTCGGGACGGACCTGGGCCCAGTCGCGGCTGCGGCGCACGATGGCGGCGTCGACGTCGGCGCGGGCGTCTAGCCCGAGCCGGCCGGCGCGCTCGGCCCGGGTGGCACGGCCCGCAGCGGCGAGGCTTCGCTCGAGCCGGGCCAGATCCTCGGCGTGGCCGGCCGGCACCTGCGCGCGGTCGTACAGGAGGACCTCGTCGGTCGTCGTATCGTGCTGGCCGGCGAGGAACCAGGTGTCGGCGGGGATGGTGAGGCCACGCGCCGCCAGCCGATCGCGTACCTCGGGGTCGTTGAGGATCGCCGCCGCCACGCGGGCGTTCGCCTCGCCGGTGTGACCACCGCACGCACCGCAGGCCAGGCCGCTGTCGTAGGGGTTGTTCACCGTCGTCGCGCCGTGCCCGCTCAGCAGCACGAGTCGTGCCAGCCCTTCGGTCAGCGACATCGCACGCAGCGCCCCCTCGGCGAGGGTCACGCGGTCCTCGAGCGGCATGCCGACGGCGCGGCCACCGACGGTGCCGGGGGTCAGCGACGGGCCGAGCCGCCCGGCCTCGTCCCGGTCGAGCCCCTCGGTCCGCGGCGCGGGCACCGGGCGGGTCCAGCCTCGCGCGTCGGTGAACAGCTTCGGGAGGTAGGCCAGCCCGACGGGTCCGACGAAGCTGAAGCAGGAGATCGCTCCCATCTTGAACGACTTCCACGCCCGCTGCACGTGATGGCTGAGGCGCCGGCGCTGGGCGGCGCGCTCGGTAGCCGCCGGGTCCCCGAGGGTCTCGACGACGGTGTGCCCGGGCGCGAGCAGCACCGGGCACTGCGGCCCCCCGACCTCGTGGCCGAGCGGCACGTACTCGATCGGCACCCCGAAGAACCCGGCGAAGCCGAGCGTCTCGACCTCATCGTCGGCCGCCTCGAGGTGGCGGCGGAGCACCTCGGAGCGCACGTCGATGCAGAACACGGCCTGGGCGCTTGGCCGGCGCTCGGGCTCCACGCCGGTGACCGGGACGGTCGACAGCCGGTCGACCAGGTGCCGCTGAGCCGCGCGGTCGAAGGCGTGCTGCAGGACCAGCCGGCGCGCGAGCCCGTCGGCGAGCGCTGGACGCGACCCGAGCGAGCGCAGCTCGGTCCGCGCCCGCTCCCAGGCGGTCGCCACCTCCGCATCGAGGCAGGTCAGCAGCGCGGCCTCCCAGCACAGCAGCACCGCGAGGAACCCCCGCGCGGTCGCGTCGTCCTGACCGATGAGCTCGCGCTCCCACACGAGCCGTGCGGTGTGCGCGGACCAGCCACCGACGCGGCGCAGCAGCCGCTGGGCGTACAGCTCGAGCGCCTCGTCGTGGAGGCCGAGGCGGTCCACGGCCCACAGGGCGGCCTCGGCCGGGTCGTCCGGCAGACCCCGGACCACGGCCCGGAACCCGGCGAGCCCGAGCACGTCCGCGGTCCGGTCGATCGATGCCTCGCGTCGCCACGCCGCGAACGGTGCCTCGTGGTGGTGGGAGGCCCGCCAGCCGGCCTGCCCCTCGTCGAAATACGCCGCGGCCCACGCCGCCACCCGTTCGGTCAGCAGCCGCGGCCAGTCCGTGCCGGTGACCTGGCGCGCCGCGTCGGCCACCGTCGGTACCTGGACGGCCGGGTCGGCGGCGGGCTCGCCACGCACCTTCGCGAGCAGCTCCTCGACGCTCGTAGCCACGGCCGGTCCCGCCGCGAGCGCGACCTCGAGGTCCTCCCGGAGGATCCGTCCCTGGTCGATGCACTCGAGGTAGAAGGCGGCGGGCAGGGTCATCGGCGATCCGGAGGTGCTCGCCAGCAGCGCCGCAGCTTCGTCGAAGGACCGGTCGGCCAGCCCGAGGTAGGGGTTGACGGCGACGAAGCGATCCAGGGGCCACAGCGGCGCGATCCGCCGACACGCTCGCTCGAGCCGGTCCAGCGTGAGGGTGGCGTCCCGAAGGTCGATGGTGGTGGCCTCGTCGTGGGTGGTGGAGATCGTCATGGCAGGCTCCTCGGTCGCGTCGCGGGGTGGGGTGCGGTGGTCGGGTCGATCGGGGGTGCGGTCACCGGCGCCCCACCATGAGGGCCGGCTCCCGCAGCCCGCCGACGGCACGGTCGAGCAGCGCGTTCGCGTACAGGCCGTTGCGCAGGTGGATGGCCAGGGCGGTCCGGCGTGCGCTCGGCGGCAGCACCGGGTGCAGGATCTGCAGCAGCACGACGGTCGAGAACACCGCCAGGATCATCCCGATCAGCACGAGGTGCGCGACCGATCGGCCCGCCGCCGCCGGGAGCACCTCGGACAGCAGCGCGTACGCGCCGGCCTCGAGCAGGAAGAAGGCCACGGTGACCCCGAGCGCGAGCCCGGCTGCACGGACCGCGCCGAGCAGCGGCCCGCGGCTGTCGAGCGCCGGGGCGATGATCTGCGCGAGACCGAGGACCAGCATCGCACCGAGGGCGAGCAGCAGCGGGTCGCGCAGCTGGGCCGGGGCGAGGAGCAGGCCGCTGGCGACGTAGAGGACGATCGCGGTGAGCACGCTCAGCGCCACCCGCACCGGGCTACCCGACCGGCGCGGCAACGCCACCCGCGCGGCGCGGGCCTCGTCGATGACGCTGCCCGAGGCCAGGAACGCGTGCGCCTTGTAGAACGAGTGGGCGACGAGGTGGAGCATGGCTGCGGGGTAGATGCCCAGGCCGCAGACGAGCAGCATGAAGCCCATGTGCGCCACGCTCGAGTACCCGAGGGCGACCTTGATGCTCGGCTGGGTGAGCAGCACCACCGAAGCGAACAGCGCCGTGAAGCCGCCGACGGCGAGCAGCATGACGGTGGCGATGTTCGCTCCCTCGACGACGAAGGCGAACCGGGTGACGAGGAACGGACCGGCGTTGAGGATGCCGGCGTGCAGCAGCGCGGACACCGGCGTCGGCGTCTCCATGACCTCCACGAGCCAGCCGTGGGTGGGGAACTGGGCGGACTTCAGCGCCGCGGCGACCGCGAGACCGGCGGCGGCGAGCCCCACCTCGTCCAGCTGCCAGCCGGCCGCACCGGCCTCACGCATCCCGGCGAAGATCCCCTCGAGGTTGCCGGTCCCGAAGCGGCGGTACAGCAGCGCGGCGGCGGCGATGAGCAGGACGTCCCCGAGGCGGGCCGCGAGGAACTTCTTGCGGGCCGCCAGGACCGCCTGCCACCGCTGCGGGTAGAAGAGCAGCAGCCGGTGCAGCGACAGGCTCGTCGCGATCCACGCGAGCACGAGCAGGCCGAGGTTGCCGGACAGCACCAGCAACTCCACGGCGGCGATGGTCTGAGCCAGCCGACCGAGGAATGCCCCGTGCCGTGCGTCCCCGTCGAGGTAGGTGCCGCTGTAGCGCACGATCGCGACGGCCAGCAGCGCGATCATCCCGAGCATGATCGTGCTGAGGGCGTCCAGCCGGATCGACAGGCCCAGTCCGGCGATCCCGAACGTCTGGCTCTCGAGCACCCCGCCTAGCAGGACCGCGAGTCCCGCGCCGCCGGCGACGGTGACACCGAGGGTCGAAGCGATCGAGATCGCGCGCAGGACACGGGCGGGTCTCAGTCCGGACTGCGATCCGGCGAGCACCGCCACCACGAGGAAGGCGGCAGGGGCGAGGAGGACGGCGAGCACAGCGGTCTGCGGCATCTTGGCTCCTTCACGACGACCGTCCGGCGGGTCGGATGGTCCGCGCTGCGTGCCCGGTCACACGGGGCCGTCGACCGCGGTGGGAAGGTCGGTCGTCGGCTCACGATCGCTGTGCCGGCTCGGTGGAGCGTGCGCAGCGCAGGTGCCAGGTCGTCGGAGGAGCCTGCTGGCCGGCCGGGTCGGTGACCCTGCCGTCCCGCATGGCGCCGGGGAGGAACGCTACCGGCAACCAGAAGCCGGATGCAAATCTCCGGAGTTGCTGATCGTCAACTGGAGGTGGCTGCTGTCACCTCGGGTGGCGCCTCCAGCGCGAACACGAAGATGCGCTCGCCGGTGGTAGCGCTGATGTCGGCGTGCATCGAGACGACCGTGGCGCCGGTCTCGGTGGCGATCAGGTCGGTCAGCGCGGGCGCGCAGCTCTCGACGAGCCGGGAGCGCATGGTCTTGATCATGGCGACGCCGCCCGGCTCACGGCTGAGCTGGAGTTCGGCGGGGCTCAGGATGCCCTTGAGCCGGACGAGCACCAGGTCCTCGATCAGGAAGGTCCGCGCCTCGCGCGGTCCGCGACCGAGGTACTCCCGTTCGAACTGGGTCATGGCCGCGGTGATGGCGGCCTCGATCTGGCCCTTGGTCCGTCGTTCCACGGATCTGCCGCCGGTCGCCGTCCTGGTGGGGTCCAGCGGCGCAGCCTAGCCACGCAGCCGCCCGGACCTGGCAGACCGCAGCACGTCGCCGATCAGCCGGTGGCTGCGCCCGCGGCGCGGGCGGCGATGTCGGCGAGGTCCTGGTGTAGCGCGCGTCCAGGTTTCACGCCAGCGGGTACCCACCTGGAAGCCGTCGAGGTCATCGAGCCGTTCGACCGCCTCGACCGCGGTCAGCACCTCGGGAGAACCGTCGAGGATCCGTGAAGTGTTCCTCGAGGTGATGGAGCGGTCGTGACGCGAACGCCCGAAGGCCCGGTCGCGTGGACCGGGCCTCCGAGGTGGTGCGTGGGGGGGATCAGGTTGCGGTGGTCTGCTCGCGGCGACGGCCGAGGCGCAGCGCCATCAGTCCGATCATGCTCAGCAGCAACCCGAGCGTCAGCAGGGTGCCGGCGTCGAAACCGGTGCGGCTGAGCTCGACGCCGACGTCGGTGGTGTCCGCAACCTCGGTGGTGTCCGAGTTCCTGACACCAACCCGTTCGACCTCCTCGAGCTCGTCGTCATCGGCTGCTTCCTCCTGCTCGGCGTCGTTGGCCTCCTCGAGCTCTCCGAGGACCTCGGTCTCCTCGATGCCATCGGTCAGGTCAGCCTGGTCGGCCGGGTCAGATCCGTCGGCGACGTCGCCTTCTTCGATCTCGTCGGTGCTGTCGTTGCCGGTTCCGTTGTCGGTGTTGTCGTCGGTTCCGTCGTCGGTGTTGTCGTTGCCGGTTCCGTTGTCGGTGTTGTCGTTGCCGGTTCCGTTGTCGGTGTTGCCGTCGGTGCTGTCGTCCGCTGGTCCGCAGTTGATCACGTTGGTGATCTCGAC
>JBKHDS010000114.1:0-7121 GCA_046541215.1 Nitriliruptoraceae bacterium | reverse complement strand
GGGTGATCCAGCGCACCTGGCCTTCATTGCGATCGATGGCCGCCACCTCGGCGTTCACGGTCGTCGGTGGCGGCGACTCCGCCGCCGCGATCCGGACCTTCGGGCTCGACGACCGGGTCGACCACGTCTCCACCGGTGGCGGTGCCTCCCTCGAGCTGCTCGAGGGCAAGGAGCTGCCGGGCGTCGTGGCGCTGCGCACGGGCTGACCCGAGCACGCAGGACGGTGGGGCCCGGTGCTGCGGCACCGGGCCTCGCTGCGTCCCCACCACCTGGGCGGCGGACGGGTGCACGAGCCGGTGGGGTGCGCGAGGTACCGTGCCAGGCTGGCCCGTGGAGCGTCCGTGTCGAGCGTCGCAGCACCGAAGTCCACGACCACCCGCCCCGGGCAGGTGGTCCTGCGCGCCGTGCGCCTGGTCACCCGGCTGGTCCGTGCCACCCCGTGGAGGTTCGCCGCGGCGGTCACCGCCGCCCTGCTGTTCACCGCGGCGATCGTGGTCAGCGCGCTGGTGGTGGGCGACGCCACCGACGAGGTCATCGTCCCCGTCCTCGAGCAGGGTGAACCGGCCCAGGGACGCCTCGCGCCGTACCTGTGGTTGCTGCTCGGGGTCGCGGTGTGGAAGGCCGTCGCGATCGTGCTGCGGCGCTCCGCCGCCACCTCACTGCAGGTCACCGCGCAGACCGAGCTGCGGCGGCAGCTGGTCCGGTCCCTGTTCCGTACCTCCCTGCGCGCCTACGACCGGCGCGGCGTGGGTGATCTGCTCTCCACCGCCGATGTCGACACGCGGCAGGCGACCTTCGTGCTCGGGCCGCTGCCCTTCGCCACGGGCGTGCTCGGCCTGCTCCTCGCCACGATCGTGGTGGTGGCCTGGACCGACCTCCTGCTCGGCGCGATCGCGCTCGTGCTCCTCGTCCTCGTCGTCGTCGTCGATCTGCGGGGGGCCTGGCGCACCTTCGAGGGCATGGAGGAGGTCCAGCGACGCCGCGGCCGGGTCGCTGCGGTGGCCCACGAGAGCTTCGACGGGGCGCTGACCGTCACCTCGCTCGGTCGCGCCGCCGAGGAGACGGCCCGCTTCGAACGCGCCGCCCTGCACCTCAGGGACCAGCTCGAGACGGTCGGGTGGATCTGGACCGGGTACCGGGCCGTCACCGATGCGCTGCCCGGGTTGGGGCTGGTGGTCCTGCTCGTCGTGGGCGCCCTCGAGGTCAGCGCCGGCGCCCTGACGCCTGGCGAGCTCGTCCGCACCGCCTACCTCGTCTCGCTGCTGTCGGTGCCGATCCGCCTCATCGGCTACCTGTTCTGGGATGCCGCGCAGAGCGTCGCGGCGTGGCAGCGGGTCGCGGAGGTGCTCGACCACGACGACCGGGTGCAGCACGGTCGCCTCGTGCCCACGCCGGCTCAGGCGCCCGCGGGGGTCCGGACCGAGCAGGTCTCCTTCGGCTACGACCCCGACCGGCCTGTGCTCACCGAGGTAGCGCTCACCATCGCCCCCGGCGAGACCGTCGCCGTGGTCGGACCGACCGGGTCCGGGAAGTCCACCCTCGCGCTGCTGCTCGCGCGGCTGTGGGACCCCGACGACGGGGCCATCACCCTGGACGGGATCGACCTCAGGGAGCTGGCGCCCGGGGTGCTCCCGAGCGAGGTGGCCTACGTCGCCCAGGACACCTTCCTGTTCGACGACTCGGTGCTCGGCAACGTGGCCCTCGGCGCAGAGGTGGACGCCGAGGCGGTGCGGGAGGCGCTCCGCCTCGCCAACGCCGAGGTGTTCGTCGAAGCGCTCCCCGGCGGCCTGGACACGCCGCTCGGCGAGCGGGGGGCGTCCCTGTCCGGTGGCCAGCGGCAACGCCTCGCGCTCGCCCGCGCGCTCGTGCGCCGCCCCCGTCTGCTCGTGCTCGACGACGCCACCTCGGCGGTGGACCCCTCGGTGGAGGCACGCATCCTGCGGGGGCTCAAGCGCGCCGCGCAGCCCTCCACCGTCGTGGTCGTCGCGTCCCGCCGCGCCAGCATCCTGCTCGCCGATCGGGTCGTGTTCGTCGAGGACGGCAGGATCCGGGCGAGCGGGACCCACGCGGAGCTGCTCGCGGCGGTTCCCGGGTACGCGCGGCTGCTGCAGGCCTACGAGCAGGATGCGGAGCGACGCCTCGAGGAGCGGCAGCGTGTCGAGGCGGCGAGCCGGGATCGCCCGGTGACCCCCGCGCGAGAGGGCACGGCAACGCCGGGGGGCTCGGGCCTACCGAGCTCCGACCGAGCCCTCGAGGACGCTGCGAACCGCGACGACCCCGGTCAAGCGGCGTCGGCCGGACCGGGTGACGTCGAGGGGCCGACCGCATGAGACGTCCCGACATCGGCCTCGTGGCGTCGCTCAGACGCGCTGCCACCGTCGCCCCGAGCCTGACGGCGGGGATCGGGCTCACGATCGTGCTGACGATCCTCGGCACGGTCGGGCAGCTCGTGGTGCCGGTCGCCGTGCAGCAGCTGCTCGACGCGGTCGCCGCCGACGCCGCCCGCGCCGAGCTGCTCGGGATCGGCGGCGTGGCGGTCGTGGCGGTCCTCATCGCCCTCGTCGCGAACCGGGTGGCGATGTGGCGCCTGCTGCGCGCCGCGGCCTCGGGGCTCGCCGAGCTGCGGGTCGCGACCTTCCGGCACATCCACCGCCTCTCCACGCTGCACGTGCAGAGCGAGCGTCGGGGATCGTTGGTCGCGCGCGTCACCTCCGACATCGAGGTGGTGACCCAGTTCGTCGAGTGGGGCGGCGTCGGTCTCCTCGTCGGCACGGCGCAGCTCACCCTCGTCCTGCTCGTGATGACCGTGTACGACCCGATCCTCGCGGCGGTTGTCGCGGGCGCGGGGGCGCTGTACGCGGCCCTGCTCGTGCTCTTCCAGCGCGTGCTGCGCCGCCGCTACGACCAGGTCCGTGAGCGGTCCGCGACGGCGCTCGCGGCGGTG
Source organism: Nitriliruptoraceae bacterium (assembly GCA_046541215.1). Classification (GTDB taxonomy): domain Bacteria; phylum Actinomycetota; class Nitriliruptoria; order Nitriliruptorales; family Nitriliruptoraceae; genus T1Sed10-7. The sequence goes on along the minus strand of JBKHDS010000114.1, from coordinate 4,177 downwards.
TCGGAAGCGATCAGCGGGTTGCCGACGATCCGTGCCTACGGTGCGGAGGCCCGGACGCTGCCGCGGGTCGATGCACGGCTCGAGGAGGCGCGCCGCTCCGAGGTCCGCGCTCAGGTGCTCGCGGCCTCGATGTTCTCCTCGGCGGAGGTGTTCGCCGGCGGGGTGACGGCGCTGGTGATCGGCATCGGCGTGGCCGTGCAACCGGATCAGCTCACCGCGGGGCGGTTGGTCGCCTTCCTCTTCCTCGTCACCCTGTTCATCGAGCCGATCCAGCTGCTCGTCGAGGTCCTGGACCAGGCCCAGACCGCCGCTGCCGGCATCCGCCGGGTACTCGCCGTGCTGGACACCGCGGTCGAGGTCGAGGACCCCGTGCCAGGCCGCTCCCTCCCACCCGGGCCGATCGCGGTCGAGGTGGAGGACCTGTGGTTCGCCTACCCGCGGGGGGAACCCGGCCAGGAGCAGCGCGGGGACCCGGTCCTGCGCGCCGTCGACCTCACCCTGCCGGCCGGCACCCGGGTCGCCGTGGTGGGCGAGACCGGGTCCGGTAAGAGCACCTTCGTGAAGCTGCTGACGCGCCTGTTCGACCCGACCCGCGGGCGCATCCTGCTCGGCGGTGTCCCGCTGGACGAGATCGCCTTCTCGAGCCTGCGCGCCCGCGTCATCAGCGTGCCTCAGGACGGGTTCCTGTTCGATGCCACCGTGGCGGACAACATCCGCTACGGGGCTCCCGACGCGAGCGACGAGGAGGTGCTCGCCGCGTGCCGGGAGCTCGACCTCGCCGACTGGCTCGCGGAACTGCCGGAGGGCATCCACACCGAGGTCGGGGAGCGGGGCAACCGGCTCTCGGCGGGGGAGCGGCAGCTGGTTGCGCTGGTCCGCGCTTGGATCGCCCGGCCGGACCTGCTCGTGCTCGACGAGGCCACCTCGGCGGTCGATCCGGCGCTCGAGGTCCGGCTGCGCCGCGCGATCGAGCGCCTGACGAGCTCTCGGACCTCGATCACCGTGGCCCACCGCCTGTCCACCGCCGAGGCGGCCGACGAGGTGCTCGTCTTCGACCGCGGCGAGCTCGTCCAGCGCGGACCGCACGCGCGCCTGGTCGCCGAGGACGGCGTGTACCGGCGGCTCCACGCCGACTGGGCGGCCGGCACCACGGCCTCCTGAGCGGCCCGGGACCCCGGCTGACCGTCCACGTGGGCCGTAGTCGTCCGCCGGGGTCCCGGGACTAGGCTCGAGGCGACGACGGATCCACTCCGAGCCCAAGGAGCCTGACGTGGCTGCGCGCACCCCGATCATGGCGGGGAACTGGAAGATGCACCGGGACCACCTGGAGGCCATCCAGCTGGTCCAGAAGCTCGCCTACCACCTCGACGAGCAGGACTACGCCGGTCAGGAGGTCGTCGTCTGCCCGCCCTTCGTGGCACTGAGGTCGATCCAGACCCTCATCCAGTCCGATCGTCTCCCGATCGCGCTGGGCGCCCAGAACTGCCACGCCGAGGACGAGGGGGCGTTCACCGGAGAGATCAGCCCGCCGATGCTCAAGCGGCTCGACGTCACCTACGTCATCGCCGGCCACTCCGAGCGCCGTGCGCTGTTCGGGGAGACCGACGAGATCGTCAACGCCAAGGTCGCCGCGATCCGTGCCCACGGGATGCGTCCCATCCTGTGCGTCGGGGAGACCAAGGAGGAGCGCGAGGCGGGCAGGGCCGTCGAGGTGGTGGTCTCGCAGCTGCGTGGGAGCCTCGCGGGTATCGGGATCGGCAGCGACGATGCCGAGGAGGTCGTGGTCGCCTACGAGCCGGTGTGGGCCATCGGGACCGGGCTGACCGCGACACCGGAGGACGCGCAGGAGATGTGCGCCGCGGTCCGTGCCGAGCTCGCCTCGCAGTACGGCCAGGACGTCGCCGACCGCATCCGGGTCCAGTACGGCGGCAGCGTGAAGCCTGGCAACGTCCGCTCGCTCATGGCGCAGCCCGACATCGACGGGGCACTGGTCGGCGGCGCGAGCCTGTCGAGCGAGGACTTCGCGCTCATCGTCGGTCACCGCCGCGAGCGCTGATCGGCGGGGGCAGAACGCTCGGGGCGGACCCCGGATGGGGCCCCGCCCTGCGCCCCTCCTACGGCAGAGGCGCTGCCGCCGTCAGAGGACGCCTGGCATCTCCTCGGCGAAGTGGCAGGCCACGGGGTGGCCCTGGCCGCGGTCCTCGAGCTTCGGCTCCTCGGTCGCGCAGATGTCCTCCGCCTTCCAGCACCGTGTCCGGAAGCGGCACCCGCTGGGCGGGTCCGCCGGGCTCGGGACGTCGCCGGTGAGGATGATCCGCTGCCGGGCGCGTTCCACCTCGGGGTTGGCGGCCGGTGCTGCCGACAGCAGCGCCTGGGTGTAGGGGTGTGATGGCGAGCCGTAGATCTCGTCGCGGGTGCCGGTCTCCACGATCTTGCCGAGGTACATGACCGCGACCCGGTCGGAGATGTGACGCACGACCGACAGGTCATGGGCGATGAACAGGTACGCCAGACCGAACTCGTCCTGGAGGTCCTCGAGCAGGTTGATGACGCCGGCCTGGACGGAGACGTCCAGTGCGGAGACGGGCTCGTCGAGGATCAGGGCCCGGGGCTGGAGCGCGAGCGCGCGGGCGATGCCGATGCGCTGGCGCTGACCGCCCGAGAACTCGTGTGGGTAGCGGTTGCCGTGCTCGGGGTTCAGCCCGACGAGCTCGAGCAGCTCCGCGACCCGCTCCTTGCCGCCGTCCTTGTACCGCCCGTGCACCTTCAGCGGTTCGGCCACGATGTCGTTCACCGGCATCTTGGGGTTGAGCGAGGCGTAGGGGTCCTGGAACACGATCTGCAGCTCGCGTCGGACCGCCTGCATCTGCTGGCGCGGGAGCTCGGTGAGCTCCTGGCCGTCGTAGACGACCGAGCCGGCGGTCGGGCGGTGCAGCTGCAGGATGGCGCGCCCGGTGGTGGACTTGCCGCACCCGGACTCGCCGACCAGCCCGAGCGTCTCGCCCGGGTCGACGTGCAGGCTCACGCCGCTGACGGCCTGCACCTCGCCGACGACGCGGCGGAGCAGTCCGGTCCCGTAGATCGGGAAGTGCATCACCAGGTCGTTGGCCTCAAGCAGGTGCTGCTCGCCGTCGGCGGTCCGGTCGGTCGTGGTGGCGGTGTCCTGGGAGGTCATCGGCGCAGCTCGCTCTCGGCCCGGAAGAAGGCCGTCGGATCGTCGGTGGCCGCCAGGCGCTCCCAGTGGTGGCAGGCGGCGACGTGGTCAGCCTCGTCCACCTCGGCGAGCGGCGGGTCCTCGACCTCACACCGCTCGGTCGCGAGGGGACAGCGTGGCACGAAGGCGCACCCGGGTGGCAGGCTGATCAGGGACGGGGGCGTGCCGGTGATGGGCCGCAGCCGCTCGCCGGTGACGGTCTCGAGCGAGGGGATCGAGCCGAGCAGGCCGGCGGTGTAGGGCATGCGGGGCCGGGCGAACAGCGCGCTGGTCTCGGCCACCTCGACGGCCCTGCCGGCGTACATGACGAGCACCCGGTGTGCGAGCCCGGCGATGACGCCGAGGTCGTGGGTGATGAGGATGATGGCGGCGTTCACCGCGTCCTTGACCTCGAGCAGGGTCTCGAGGATCTGGGCCTGGATGGTCACGTCGAGGGCGGTGGTCGGTTCGTCGGCGATGATGATGTCCGGGTTGTTGATCACCGCCATGGCGATCATCGCGCGCTGGCGCATCCCGCCGGAGAACTCGTGCGGGTAGCTGTGCACCCGCTGCTTCGGGTTCGGGATGCCGACGAGCGCGAGCATCTCCTCGGCACGGGCGAGCGCGTGCTTGCGCGGGATGGTCTCGTGCGAGAGCACCGCCTCGGCGAGCTGGTCCCCGACCGAGTAGACCGGGTTCATCGCGGTCATCGGGTCCTGGAACACCATCGCGATCCGGCTGCCTCTGAGCGCCCGGGCCTGCTTGGCGCGGAAGGTGAGGATGTCCTCCCCGCGGAAGAACACCTTCCCGCTGATCCGTGCGGAGCGGGGCAGCAGCCCCATGACCGCCATCGAGGACACCGACTTGCCCGAGCCCGACTCACCGACGATGCCGAGCACCTCGCGCTCGTGCACGGTGTAGGAGACGCCTCGGACGGCCTTCACGAGCCCGTCATCGGTGGGGAAGCTCACCGAGAGATCCTCC
>JBKHDS010000113.1:0-7201 GCA_046541215.1 Nitriliruptoraceae bacterium | reverse complement strand
CGGCACGTGGGTGCTGCTGCTCATCGCCTGCCCGCTGTGGCTGCGGTGGTTCCGGTTCGGACCGGTGGAGTGGCTGTGGCGCGCCTGGACCTACCGGGAGCGCCCACCGCTGCGGCGCTGACCGCCCGCCCCGTCAGCCGCCCACCGCCGCCCACGCCCGCCGGCGCCCGAACCGCCCAGGCCGTCAGCCGCGCACGGCCGCGAGCGTCTGCTCGGCGATCTCGCGCTCCTCGTCGGTGGCGACCACCAGGACCGCCACCTCGCTGTCGTCGGCGTGCACGGCCAGCACCCCGTCGGGCGCCTTGGAGGCTCGCTGTCCGGCGTTGCGGTCCGGATCGAGCCGGATCCCCAGCACCTCGAGGTCGGCGCACACCCGGGCGCGGACGGTGTCGGAGTTCTCCCCCACCCCGGCGGTGAACACGACCGCGTCCAGGCGGCCCAGCACGGCGGTGTAGGCGCCGAGGTACTTGCGGATCCGGTGCACGTAGACGTCCAGCGCCAGCTGCGCCCGCTCGTCGCCGGCCGCGGCCCGCTCCTCCACGGTGCGAAGGTCGTTGTCGCCGCACAGGCCCTTCAGCCCGCTGTCACGGTTGAGGATGCGCTCGACCTCGGCAGCGCCGAGCCCGGCCTCGCGGATCAGGTGGAAGATCACGGCGGGGTCGAGATCCCCGGAGCGGGTGCCCATCACCAGCCCCTCCAGCGGCGACAGCCCCATCGAGGTCTCGACGCTGCGCCCCCCGTCGACCGCGGTGACGGAGGCCCCGTTGCCGAGGTGGAGGGTGATGAGCTTCAGGTCCGCCTCCTCGCGCCCGAGCGCCGCGGCCGCGCGCCGAGCGACGTAGGCGTGGGAGGTGCCGTGGAAGCCGTAACGCCGCACGCCGTGGTCGGTGAGCAGCCGCTCGGGGACGGCGTAGTGATAGGCCGCGGCCGGGAGCGCGGCGTGGAAGGCGGTGTCGAACACCGCGACGTTGACGAGCTCCGGCTTCAGCTCACGTGCCACCTCGATGCCGGTGAGGTTGGCCGGGTTGTGCAGGGGCGCGAGGGGGATCTGGGCCTCGATCCGCGCCAGCACCGCGTCGTCGATCACCGTCGGAGCGGTGAACTCGGCCCCACCGTGGACGACCCGGTGGCCGATCGCGCCGAGGTCATCGGCGAGCCCCGCATGCTCGAGCTGCCGCACGATCCAGCGGAACCCGTCGCTGTGGTCCAGCACCGGCGCGTCGTCCTCGCTGGTCGTGGTGGCGCCGTCGGCGGCGATGACGACCTGCTCGGCGTGGCCGGTGGTCTCCCCGATCCGCTCGACCAGCCCGCGGGCGGCGAGCCGCAGCCCGTCGTCGGTGTCGTCGAACAGCCGGTACTTGATCGAGGAGCTGCCGGAGTTGAGGACGAGGACGTGCACGTGAGGCTCCTGGGTCTTCGGACGCCGAGGTGGCGCGGGAGCGGGACGGGGTGGCGCGTGCGGCTCAGGCCTGCGCCTGGACCGCGGTGATGGTGACGGTGTTGACGATGTCGTCGACCAGGCACCCGCGGGAGAGGTCGTTGACCGGCTTGTTCAAACCCTGCAGCACCGGCCCGATGGCGACCGCGCCCGCGGAGCGCTGGACGGCCTTGTAGGTGTTGTTGCCGGTGTTGAGGTCGGGGAAGATGAACACCGTGGCGTGGCCGGCGACGGTCGAGCCGGGCAGCTTCGCCGCGCCGACGCCGGCGTCGATGGCGGCGTCGTACTGGATCGGCCCCTCGACCTCGAGGTCGGGCCGGCGCTCGCGCACGAGCGCGGTCGCCTCCCGGACCCGCTCCACGGCCACCCCCTTGCCGGACTCGCCGGTGGAGTAGGACAGCATCGCGATCTTCGGCGGGATGCCGAAGGACGCCGCGGTCTCCGCGGAGCTGATCGCGATGTCGGCGAGTCCGGTCGCGTCCGGCTCGGGGTTGACGGCACAGTCGCCGTAGACGAGCACCCGGTCGGACAGCGCCATGAAGAACACCGACGACACGAGCGAGACCCCGGGCTTGGTCTTGATGATCTCGAAGGAGGGACGGATCGTGTGCTGGGTGGTGTGGGCCGCGCCGGAGACCATCCCGTCCGCCAGCCCCCGGTGCACCAGCATCGTCCCGAAGTAGCTGACGTCGAGCATGGACTCGCGCGCGAACTCGATGGTGATGCCCTTGTGGGCGCGCAGCTTCACGAACTCCTGGGCGAAGTCCTCCGTCAGCTCGGACTCGGCCGGGTCGAGCAACTGGACCTGGCTGAGATCGATCCCGAGGGCGTCCGCGCGGGACCGGACGACGTCGAGGTCGCCGAGGATGGTCAGGTCCACGACGTTGCGACGCAGCAGCACCTCGCTGGCCCGCAGGATCCGCTCGTCCTCCCCCTCCGGCAGCACGATGCGCTTGCGGTCGGAGCGGGCGCGCTGGAGCAGCTCGTACTCGAACATCAGCGGGGTGACCCGCTCGGTGCGGGTGACCTCGATGCGCTCCTCGAGCACCGCGGTGTCGACGTGCTCCTCGAACACCCCGAGCGCGGTCTCGATCTTGCGCTGGTTGCCGGGACGCATGATGGCCGGGACCGCCGCCACCCGCTGCGCTGCGGTCCACGTGTCGCTGGACACCGACAGGATCGGCAGGCTGATCTCGCCCAACCCGTCGAGCAGCCGCTCCATGGTCGCCGGCAGCGGGAAGCCGCCGGTGAGCATCAGCGCGGCGATGTTGTCGTAGGTGGTCGCCAACCGCGCGAGCAGCGTGCCGGCGAGCACGTCGGCCCGGTCCCCCGGGGTGATGACGAGCACCCCCTCGTTGAGGTGGTCCAGCACGTTCGGCAGGCTCATCGCCGCGATCTTCATGCCGGTGACCTCGCGGTCGAGGTCGGTGACCGAACCGGCCACCTGGTCGGCGTCCAGCGCGTCGACGATCTCGCGCACCGTCGGCTTGGAGAGCATCGGCACCGCAGGCAGCACCCAGACCGGTTCGGGGACGTCGGCGCGCTCGACGGCCTCGCGCACCGCGTCGAGCACCGCCGGAGCGACCCGGTTGATGATGATGGCCGCGATCGTGCACCCCTCGGCCACGAGCGACTCGCGGGCGAGGTGGAGCGCGTCGAGCACATCGTCGGGCAGCCGGTCATCACCGCTGACGACCGCGAGCACCGGGGCGCCGAGGTGGTTGGCGATCTGGGCGTTGACGTCGAACTCGATGGCCGCGGCGGCGCCGGTGTACTCGGTGCCGTCGTAGAGCACGAAGGGGTAGCGCTGCTCCAGCTCCTTCGCCGCGTCGAGGATGCCCTTGAACACCTCCTCGCCCCGGCCCTCGGCGAAGTGTTCGGCGACCTGGTCGGAGCCGAACACCGCCATCTCGCTCGCCTCGAGGTCGAGGTCGTAGCGGCGGCGCACGAGCTCGATGCGCTGGTCCGGCTCCTTGCTGGAGGGGACGACCGGGCGGAGGTAGCCGACCTTGCCGAGCCGGCGGGTCAGCAGCTCCATGATCCCGAGGGTGACCAGGGAACGGCCGGCCCGCGGCTCGAGGGAGGCGAGGTAGAGACGGTTGGCCACGGCTGACCCCACGGTTCGATGGCTGCTCGAACACCGGCACGCCCCGGAGGGCGTGTGGCACGGCACAGGCTCGCTGCGCACGGGACGGTGCACGGTGTCGAGTCAAGCAGCCATGGGTCCGAGCCGCCGAGGGACTACCGTGCCAGCTCGTCAGGGTCGAAAGGGCCGGGTATCAACAGGGTCAGGGCGAGCATCCCGGTGCCTGAACGGGCACCGCTGCTCGCGCTCTCGCGCCGGATCGCCGTGGCGGTGGGGCTGCTGCTGATCGTCGCCATCGCCGTCCTGGCGACGCGAGGCGGCTACGTCGACGAGGTGGACGGGCACGTCAGCTTCCTCGACGCCCTCTACTACGCGTCGGTGACCACGACCACGACCGGGTACGGCGACATCACGCCGGTCACGCCCGCCGCGCGGCTGACCGCGGTGCTCGTGATCACCCCGGCCCGGGTGGCGTTCCTGCTCGTGGTGGTCGGGACCACCGTGGAGCTGCTCACCGACCGTTGGCGGGAGACGCTCAGACACGACCGATGGAGCCGACGCGTGCGAGACCACCACCTCATCTGCGGCTACGGGGTCAAGGGCCGGGCCGCCGCCCAGTCCCTGCAGGACGCCGGGATCCCGGCGGCTTCCATCGTCGTCGTGGAGAGGTCCCCCGAGACCGCCGAGGAGGCCGTCCGCGACGGCTACACGGTCGTCACCGGCGATGCGGCGCGGACCCGCACGCTGCTCGAGGCTCAGGTCCAGCGCGCGAGATCGGTCATCGTGGCGCCGGAGCGCGACGATGCCGCGGTGCTGATCACCCTGACGGTGCGGGAGCTGGCTCCGGAGGCGAGGGTGGTGGCCTCGGTGCGCGAGTCGGAGAACGCGCACCTGCTGCGCCGCTCGGGGGCGGACGCGGTGATCGTGTCCTCGGAGACCTCCGGGCGGCTGCTCGGGGTCACCAGCCGCAACCCGCACATCGCCGCGGTCGTCACCGATCTGCTGCACACCTCCCGGGGGCTCGCGCTGGAGGAGCGCGCGGTCACCGCCGAGGAGGTCGGCAAGCCGGTCAGCGAGGCCGCCGGACTCGTGCTGGCGGTGGTCCGGCGCGACACGCTGCTGCGCTACGACGACCCGGCGTTGGAGGAACTGCTGCCGGGAGACATGCTGCTGGGGCTCCCCGAGCCCGACTGAGCACCACCTCGCTCGTCCGGCTGCGCGCCGCGCTCGCGGACCCGTCAGCTTCCTCCCGGGGCTCGCGGGCCCCACCGGCGCCCTCCCTACCGGGCCTCGCCGGCCCGACCGGCGTCCCCGGCCCGGCGGTTGAAGCTCGGCGCCGCACCCGCGGAGGCCGTGGTGCCATCGGCACCGCCCGCGCCGGGGACCTCGATGTCCTCGGTGGTGACCAGGTCCTTCTCGACGCGGTGCAGCAACTGCTCGAGGACGACGCGGGCGAGGTTGCCGACCAGCACCACGGCGCCGACGATCAGCAGCGCTCGCACGGCCGCCTGCTCCGGCGTCAGGGTCCGGGTCAGGACCATCCCGGCGATCGGTGCGAGGGCGAGCAGCCCGACGATCGCGGTGGCACGTCGCAGCGGTCCGGCGCTCATCGGTCGTCCACCAGCTCACGGACGGCGAGGGCGACGTCCAGCGGTTGGGCACGGACCAGCCGGCCGGCGACCGGGCCGTAGCCGAGCACGAGCCCGAGCTCGGTCGCGCAGCGCAGCGCGTCCGGCAGGTCGGCGGTGCGGGTCCACGACACCGCCAGCGGCTCCTCGGCGAGGTCGTCGCGCCACCCGTCCCCACCGAGCACCAGGTGGCGCCAGCGGGCCGTCCCGAGCGCCTTCAGCCAGGTTCGGCTCCGGGCCGACGGGGCGCCGGCTACCTCGGCGACCGCGGGGGCGTCCGCGCCGAGCAGCACGCTCGGACCGGCCGGCAGGGGGCGGCACAGCGGGGCGAGTGCCTTGGCGAGCGCGGCGACCCAGGCGAGGTCGTCCGCGCCGTCTGAGACCTCCAGGCCGTGAACGAGGCTCGCCGGCAGGCCGAGGAGAAGGCTCGCGCCGAGGCCGAGGCGAAGGCCCGCGAGGAAGCCGAAAGGCGCGCCCGGGAAGAAGCGGCGGCGAAGGCGAAGGCCGAGGCCGAGGAAAAGGCTCGCCGCGAGGCCGAGGAACGCGCGCGCCGCGAGGCCGAAGAGAGGGCGCGCCGCGAGGCCGAGGACAAGGCGCGGCGCGAGGCCGAAGAGAAGGCCCGCCGCGAAGCGGAGGAAAAGGCACGCCGCGAAGCCGAGGAGATGGCCCGCGCCGAAGCCGAAGCAAGGCGCCTTGCCGAAGAGAAGGCCCGCCGCGAAGCGGAGGAGAAGGCCCGCAGGGAGGCCGAGGCGCGGGCGAAGGCCGAAGCGGAAAGGAAGGCGCGCGAGGAGGCGAAGCGGCGCGCCCGCAAGCAGGCCGAGGAGAAGGCACGGCGCGAAGCCGAAGAGAAGGCCCGCCGCGAAGCGGAGGAGAAGGCACGGCGCGAAGCCGAGGAGAAGGCTCGCGCCGAAGCCGAAGCAAGGCGCCTTGCCGAGGAGAAGGCTCGCCGCGAAGCGGAGGAGAAGGCCCGCAAGGAAGCGCAGGCCAGAGCCCGCGCCGAAGCCGAGGAAAAGGCCCGCCTGCTCGCCGACCGGAAAGCCGCGCGCGAACTCGGCAAGACCTTCCGCCGGCTCATCCGCGAAACCGGCCCGATCAGCCTCGCGCAGTACATGGGCGAAAGCAACGCGCGCTATTATGCCAGCCGCGACCCGCTGGGCGAGGAGGCGGATTTCATCACCGCGCCCGAAGTCAGCCAGATGTTCGGCGAACTCGTCGGCCTGTGGCTCGCCGATCTCTGGGTCAAGATGGGGACCCGGCGGCAACCTCTTTATGTCGAGCTCGGCCCGGGGCGCGGCACGCTGGCGAGCGATGCGCTGCGCGCCGCCGGGCGCTACGGGCTCGAACCGGCGGTCCATTTCGTCGAAGGTTCGCGCGCCCTGCGGAAGATCCAGCGCGAAGCCTTCCCCGACTGCCACCATCACGACGATCTTTCGACCCTGCCCGACGATTGCCCGCTGCTGTTCGTCGCCAACGAGTTCCTCGACGCGCTGCCGATCCACCAGCTCGTCCGTTCGGCGCAGGGCTGGCACGAACGCATGGTCGGGCTCGACGGGGACGAGCTCGTCTTCGTCGCCGGGGACAAGCCGATGGACGCGGCCGTCCCGCCGAGCTGGACCACCGCCGCGCAGGGCACGATGAGCGAGACGAGCCCCGCCGCGGTCGCGCTGATGGGGGAGATCGCGACCCGGCTGAAGGACCAGGGCGGCGCGGCGCTCGTCATCGATTACGGCGCGGAGGAACTGCGCGCAGGCTCGACCCTGCAGGCGATCCGCGCGCACGAGAAGGTCGACGTGTTGGCGCATCCGGGCGAGGCGGACCTCACCGCCCATGTCGATTTCGAACTGCTGCAACTGGTCGCGGGCAAGCACGGGGCCGAGGTGATGGGCCTCCAGACCCAGGGCGAATGGCTCCGCCAGCTCGGCATCGACACGCGGCTGGAGGCGCTGCAGCGCAGGAACCCGGGCCAAGCCGAGGTGCTGGCGCGTCAGCACGCGCGGCTGACCGGGGACGACCAGATGGGGCTGCTGTTCAAGGTGCTCGGCATTTGCG
>JBKHDS010000112.1:0-7251 GCA_046541215.1 Nitriliruptoraceae bacterium | reverse complement strand
GACGAGGACACCGAGGCCGAGGAGGACACCGAGGCCGAGGAGGACACCGAGTCCGAGGACGCCGAGGCTGAGGACGATGCCGCGGGCGGCGAGCTCTCCGCGGACCTGCTCGGTGCCGGCGCGTCCTTCCCGGACCCCGTCTACCAGACCTGGATCGGCGAGTACACGGAGAACGTCGAGCCCGGCGTCGCGATCCAGTACGAGGCGATCGGCTCCGGCGGCGGCCGCGAGCGGTTCATCGACCAGCAGACCGACTTCGCCGGGACCGACGCGTTCATGAGCGACGAGGAGATCGAGGACGCGATCGACGCCCGTGGCTGCGGTGACGTGCTCCACATCCCCACCGTGTTCGGTGGCGTCGTCATCGCCTATAACATCGAGGAGCTCGCCGACGAGGAGCTCGTGCTCGACTCCGCGACCATCGCCGACATCTTCAGCGGTGAGATCACCAACATCAACGACCCGGCGATCGCCGAGCTGAACCCCGACCTCGAGCTTCCGGATGTCGAGCTCGTCCCGACGGTGCGTGCCGACGGCTCCGGGACCACCTCCATCTTCACCACCTGGCTGCAGGATGAGGACGAGGACTGGGCCGAGGAGTACGGCGCCGGTGACGAGGTCCCGTGGTTCGATGGCGTCGTCGCCGGTGAGCAGAACGACGGTGTCCAGGCGGCCGTCGCCGCGCAGCCCGGAGGCATCGGCTACCTCTCCCTGGAGTTCGCGGTGGCGGCCGGTCTGCCCTTCGCGAGCGTGATCAACGCCGATGGCAACGCGATCGTGCCCAGCACCGAGACGGTCGGTGCGGCCTCCGACGGCATCGAGCTGCCCGACGACCTGCGCTTCAACATCCTCGGCGTGGGAGGCGAGGGCTACCCGATCGCTGGTGCGACCTGGGTCCTTGCCTACACCTGCGGCATGGAGCAGGGTGACGCCGACGCGCTCAAGGACTACCTGACCTGGGCGCTGACCGAGGGCGATGACTTCGCCGCGGAGCTCGGGTACGCGCCCCTTGGCTCCGGCGGTGAGTCGGCAGCCCTCGAGAAGGTCGAGCAGATCAACGAGGAAGGCTGAGGTATAGCCCTCCCCTCTCTGCACCGGTCACGGTGGTCCGGCAGCTGCCGGGCCACCGTGACCGGCGTTCCCGTCCCGGCCGGACCGACCGAACCCGTGTGAACGACGTCACCGACCGTCGGAAGGAACCACGATGACGGCACCAACGACCGCCGCGCCAGCCACGCGCCGACCAGATCCTGGTCGCGGGCTGCGGGCCTCGCGCCGGGCACGGCTCTCGGACCCGATGTTCCGTGCCTTCGTCGCCGGCTGCGGCCTGCTCGTCCTGGTCATCCTCGCCTGGATGATCATCGCGACGACACGCGACGCCCTGCCGGTGTTCGAGAAGGAGGGGATCCTCGGCTTCTTCCTCGGGACGGAGTGGGCCCCGGGCAACGCCCGTGACGGCACCATCACCGGGGAGTACGGGGCTCTCGAGTTCCTCGCAGGCACGGTCTACGTCTCCATCATGGCGATGATCATCGCCGTGCCGACGGCGATCGGGATCGCGCTGTACCTGACCGAGCTCGCCCCTCGACGCATCCGCAAGCCCCTGACCTACATGGTCGACCTGCTCGCGGCGGTCCCGTCCGTGGTCTACGGCCTGGTCGGAGCGAAGGTCCTGGCCGGGGTGATGCTCCCGGTCTGGAACGCGATCAACGACAACCTCGCGTTCCTACCCTTCCTCGGCGGGACCGTGCGGGTCAACAACCTCTCCCTCGGTGCCCTGGTCCTCGCGATCATGATCCTGCCGATCATCAGCGCGGTGACCCGGGAGGTCTTCGCGCAGGTGCCGATCGATGAGCGTCACGCCGCCTTCGGTCTGGGGGCGACACGCTGGGAGGTCATGCGCCACGTGGTGATCCACCGCAGCCGTGCCGGGATCGTCGGCGGCTCGATGCTCGGTCTCGGGCGCGCGCTCGGTGAGACGATCGCGGTGCTGCTCGTCCTCGGCGCGAACTCCCGGCTGCTCTTCGAGCCCTTCAACACCTCGCAGACGGTCGCCGCCCAGATCGCGGCCGCCTTCAAGGAGGCCTCGCCGGAGTACATCCGCGCCCTGGTCGCGCTCGGTGTGGCGCTGTTCGTCCTGACCCTGATCGTCAACGTCCTCTCCCGGCTGGTCGTGAGTCGGTTCGGCAACATCACCGGAGACGCCTCGATATGACCTCGACGACGGAACGGCCCTCCACGGACCAGCCGCGCAGCCTGCGCGACCGCTCTGCCAACTCGATCCAGCGCGAGCGCAAGGACCGCCTGGTCAAGGCGGCACTGATCGGGACGGTGGCCTTCGCGCTCATCCCGCTGGCTTTCATCCTGTCCGCGACCGCCTACCAGGGCATCGGGGCCTTCGGGTGGGAGTTCCTGACCCAGCCTCCGCCGGGCAACCCGAACGAGGAGGGAGGTGGGTACGGGCCGATGGTGTTCGGCACGATCTACATGGTCAGCCTCGCGGTCGTGATGTCGGTTCCCCTGGGTATCGCCGCTGCGGTCTTCCTGGTGGAGTACAAGGAGTCGAAGCTCGTCGCTCCGATCCGCTTCTTCACCGACGTCATGACCGGTGTGCCCTCGATCTTCGTGGGGTTGTTCATCTTCTCCGCCCTGGTCATCGACGCGGACCTGTTCTTCGGGACCCTGCCGGGCGCGGCCTCGCTGGCGGTGTTGATGCTGCCCATCGTCGTGCGCTCCAGCGAGGAGGTCCTGCGGCTGGTGCCCGACGACCTCCGCAACGCGGCCTACGGTCTGGGGGCGCGCCGCAGGCAGGTCGTCACGCGCGTGGTGCTCCCCGCGGCAGGACCCGGCCTGATCACCAGCTCCATGCTGGCGGTCGCACGAGGCGCGGGCGAGACGGCGCCGTTGCTGTTGACCGCGCTCGGTGGCCGTACGCTCGTCCTCGAGCTGACCGGTCGGCCCCAGACCGCGCTCCCCCTGCAGATCCTGGACGACGCACGGGGTGCGTTCCAGCCGGCGATCGAGCGCGCGTGGGCTGGGGCGCTGACGCTCATGCTGCTGGTCCTGCTGTTCACCGTGGCCGCGCGCTTGATCGGCCGTCGTAGCCAGCTCGATGGTCGGTGAGCGCCAGGACGTCTGACGCGCGTCGCACGACGAGGGGCCCGAGCGGATGCTCGGGCCCCTCGTCGTCGCGGTTCCTCGTGGGACGCTGATCAGCCGAAGCGGCCGGTGATGTAGGCCTCGGTGCGCTCGTCGTTGGAGGCGGTGAAGATGGTCTCCGTCTCGTCGTACTCCACAAGCCGGCCGGTCCGCATCCCGACCTGGTCATCGACGTCGACGGTGAAGAAGGCGGTCCGGTCCGAGACCCGGGCGGCCTGCTGCATGTTGTGGGTCACGATCACGATCGAGTAGTTCGCGCGCAGCTCGCGCATGAGGTCCTCGATCTTGAGCGTCGCGATGGGGTCGAGCGCCGAGCACGGCTCGTCCATCAGGATCACGTCCGGCTTGGTGGCCAGGGCGCGGGCGATGCACAGGCGCTGCTGCTGCCCGCCCGAGAGCGCCAGGCCGCTCGCGCTGAGCTTGTCCTTCACCTCGTCCCAGAGGGCCGCGTCCCGTAGCGCCTCCTCGACGATGTCGTCGAGACCCTTGCGGACACCGTTGAGGCGGGGACCGAAGGCGACGTTGTCGTAGACCGACTTGGGGAAGGGGTTCGGCTTCTGGAACACCATGCCGATGCGCCGTCGGACCTCGACAGCGTCGATGTCGGGGGCGTAGATGTTCTCCCCGTGGTAGATGACCTCTCCCTCGATGCGGGCGGTCGGCACGAGGTCGTTCATCCGGTTCAGGGAGCGCAGCAGGGTCGACTTGCCGCACCCGCTCGGCCCGATCAGCGCGGTGATCTGCTGCTTCGGGATGTCCATGGACACGTCGCTGAGCGCCACGAAATCGCCGTAGTGCACCGCGACGTCGTGGAGGCTGAAGACGTGCTCGGTGGCCGCACCGGAGGATGGTGACGAAGCCTGGGAAGCGGTCGTCACCGGGGGTCGGCTGGAAGGCTCAGGGGTGACCGCGGGCGCCTCGACAGAGGCCCGCGTGGAACTCTCGCTGTGCTGCACCACCGCTGCTCCGATGCGTTGGCTGAGGATGGTCAGGACAATCAGGGGGTAGGTATACCCAGGGAACCTGAACGAGCGGTGAACAGCGGTGGACGCTGCGGCGTCCTCCAGCGGGACCCTCGGCGCCGACTCAACCGGCGAGCTGGACCTCGACGGCCGGCACCTGTGGCGCGAGCCCCTCCGCCGGAGTGGCGACCAGCGCCCGGTCGAACCGGTCGACCGCCGTGCAGTGGACCAGATCGGACGGTGGCGCCCAGTCCGGCCCCCCGGGGGCGAAGAGCCTGCCGGCATCGGACGTCGCGACCCGGGACAGGAACCTCCCGACGTCCGGGTCCTCCCCCCGAGCGCGCGCGGCGATGAGCTCGGCCGCGGCCAGGTCCTCGTCCCCATCGCGGCCCAGCGACGCGCCGGTGATCACGAAGGTCACGCGGGAGGGAGCGAGCGACCGCAGCAGCCGCGCCGTCGCACCAGCGGTCACGAACGATGCTGCGAGGACGGTCCCGCTGCCGATCGTCCGTACCAGCCCCTGCGTTCCCGCGGAGGTGCGGTGCAGCACGGTCGCCCCCTGAAGCGACGGGTGGTCGGCGACCTCGGTCGGGGAGTTGCCGAGGTCGAAGCCCGGCAGCGGGCGCCCGCCGTGCTCCCCGGCCAGGAGCGCCCCGGGCAGGCGCTCGTCGCGCAGGCGCACCGCGTCCTCCGGCTCCTGCACGGCGATCAACCGGGTGATCCCGCGGGCGTAGAGCCACGGTTCCACCGTGAACGCGCGCAGCACGTCGATCACGACCACGGCCTCATCGGGCGCGGCGTCGGCGAGCGGGACGATCCGCACGTCCATGGGCACGGGCGCCTCCTGAGCGGCACGAGCCGGCCTGCACCGGCCCCAAGTCAGTGGTGCGGGTCGAGGAAGCGCCGCAGCCGGCGGTCGGCCGCGACGAGCGCGGCGACCGGAACGTGCTCCGCGCGCTGGTGGGCCTGCGCGGTCAACCCGGGGCCGTAGTTGACCGCCGGGACGCCGTAGCACGCGAAGCGAGCCACGTCGGTCCAAGCCTGCTTGCCACCGACCGGTGCGCCCACGCGCGTCACGAAGGCGTCCACGATCGGGGTGACCCGGTGAGGTGGGGCGGGTGGCGAGCGGTCGATGACCGTCACCTCGGCGCGGGAGCCGACGCGTGCGCGCAGCTCGTCCTCCGCCTGCTCCAGGGTCCGGGAGGGGGCGAACCGCAGGTTGAGGTTGATCGTGAACCGGTCCGGGATGACGTTGCGTGCGCGGGCGGCGGCGGGGTCCGGTTCGGGCCCGAGCCCGCTGGTCCAGCCCTGGGTCGCCGACCAGACGTCCCGGTAGGCGAGGCCATCCACCTCGACCTCACGGACGTGGTCGGCCTCGAGCTCGGCGAGGAAGGCGCCAGCCATCGTGAGCGCGTTGCGTCCCTGCCACGGGCGTGCGGAGTGGGCCTGCGCGCCGACGAAGGTGACCTGCGCGTGCAGGCCACCGAGGCAGCCGAGCTCGACCCGGCCGTCGGTCGGCTCGAGGACGATGGCGAGGGCGGCCTCGGTCAGCCACGGGATGCGCGTGAGGACCTCCTCGAGCTCGTTGCCCTCGGCGGGGCCCTCCTCGCCGGCGTAGAGCACGAGCACGAGGTGGTACGGGCTGCGCTCGCGCAGGCCGAGGTCCTCGAACAGCCGCATCGCGACGACGTTGCCGCCCTTCATGTCCGAGGCGCCCCGCCCCACCACGACCTCTCCGCCCGCGATCTCGGTCAGGTGGGGCTCGCGGTCGGCATCGGTGGGTGGCACGACGTCGAGGTGGCCGACGAGCAGCACCAGCGGGCGGCCCGCAGCCTCGCCGTCGGCCTCGGGCGGGGTGCCCACCACGAGGCTGTGCCCGACCCGCGCCACCGGCTCGCCGAGGTGGTGGTAGCGAGCCTGCACCGCATCCGCGATCGGCCCCTCCCCACCGGTGACGCACACCGGGGCCAGGTGCTCGAGCAGCCGTGCGACGAGGTCGTCTCGGACGCCGTCGGGCGGCGCCTCGCCCCGGCCACCGGAGGCCGTTGCGGTCATCCTCGCTCCGATCGGGTCAGTTGTGGGCGTGGAGCTCGGTGTTGAGCCCGCCCCACTCCGCGTGAGCGCCTGCGCGGGGCAGGACCGTCACCGCCCCCGAGACCGAGTCGCGTCGGAACAGCAGGTCGTCCTCGCCGGAGAGCTCGCGGGCCTTGACGACCGCCCCGTCGGGGCGGGTCACCTTGGTTCCGGCGGTGACGTACAGCCCAGCCTCGACCACGCAGCGATCCCCGAGCGAGATGCCGATCCCGGCGTTGGCACCGATGAGGCAGCCCTCGCCGATCGCGATGACCTCGGTGCCGCCCCCGGACAAGGTCCCCATGATCGATGCCCCGCCGCCGATGTCGGAGCCGTCCCCGACGACGACCCCCGCGGAGATGCGGCCCTCCACCATCGAGGCCCCGAGGGTGCCGGCGTTGAAGTTCACGAAGCCCTCGTGCATGACCGTGGTACCGGGTGAGAGGTGCGCGCCGAGCCGGACCCGGTCGGCGTCCGCGATCCGCACGCCGGCGGGCACGACGTAGTCGGTCATGCGGGGGAACTTGTCCACCGAGGTGACCCGGAGCCGACGACCACCGCGGGCATGCTCGAGCTGGAGCTCGTCGAAGGTCTCCACCTCGCAGGGGCCCTCGTCGGTCCAGACCACGTTGCTGAGGAGCCCGAAGGCGCCAGCGAGGTTGGCACCGTGGGGGCGCAGCTGCCGGTTGGAGAGCAGGTGGAGGCGCAGGTAGACGTCGTGGGCGTCCACCGGCGCCGCGGCGAGGTCCTCCACGAAGGTGGCGACCGCCACCCGTTCGGTCCGCGTCGGCGCTGGTCGCAGCGCCGCGTCGGAGGTGACCGCCGCCACGGCCCGGGCGACGAGGTGGTCCGCGGCCAGCTCGGCCTGGCGCAGGGCGTCCCGGCTGAGCGGGTAGGTGGCGGTGCCCGTTCGGTGCCCCAGGGCGGCCGCGAGGGCGACGGCCTCGCCGGCGTCACCGCCGGTGACGGCGAGGGGGTACCAGGTGTCCAGGATCCTCTCGCCCCCGGCGACGCGGGTGGCGAGCCCGATCCCGAGGGCGGCGAAGGTCGTCATCGG
>JBKHDS010000111.1:0-7261 GCA_046541215.1 Nitriliruptoraceae bacterium | reverse complement strand
GAGAGCGACGAGCCGGCGCCCCCACCCTCCCGCAGCCCCGACCGGGGCCCGGACGGCCGGCACGGCCGGGGGTGGAAGCTCGCTTGGGGATGGCCGCACGGTCACGATCCTGGGTGCTGGGGCGAGCGGTCGGGTACCGGCGAGGTGCGCGCGGACCTGCCGTGCCGGCGCTCGCGAGGGTACGCAGCGGTGGTGTCGGCGGGGTGCTGCCGGGCTAGGTTCGGCGCTCACGTCGAGGTGGCGGAGGCTCCGTGCGGTCGTGGCTGATGGACAGCCTGCAGCTCAGCCAGGTGCAGGCGCAGCTGGTCGAGTCCGGCCTGCTGCTGCTCCTGCTGGCGGCGGCCTGGTTCGCCGTCGTGCGCGGCATCACCCGCCGGGTCGACGATCCCACGGTGTGGTACCCGGCTCGCAAGGCGACCTCCTACGTCGTCGTCACCGTGGGGTTCCTCGGGCTCTCCTGGATCTGGGTCGCCGCGCTCGGTGACCTCGCGACGTTCTTCGGACTGGCCGCCGCGGGCATCGCGGTCGCGCTCTCGGACGTCCTGCGCAACATCGCCGGCTGGGTCTACATCGTGGTACGCCGGCCGTACCGCGTGGACGATCGCATCGAGATCGGGGCGGTCGCTGGTGACGTCATCGACATCCGGGTGCAGCGCACCACGTTGCTCGAGATCCGCAACTGGGTCGACGCGGACCAGTCCACCGGCCGCATCGTCCACGTCCCGAACGGGTACGTGTTCACCCAGCAGGTCTTCAACTTCACCGAGGGCTTCGGCTACATCTGGCACGAGATCCCGCTGCTCATCACCTTCGAGTCCGATCCGGACGTCGCCGAGGCCATCCTGCAGCGAGCGCTCGAGGAGGTCGGTGGGCACACCCCCGAGCAGGCCGAGGAGCGCATCCGAGCGGCCTCCCGCGCCTACAAGATCCGCTACACCCACCTCACGCCGACCGTGTACCTGACCGTGAAGCCCGGCGGCATCCTGCTCACCGGCCGGCTGCTCGTCGACGCTCGACGGCGTCGAGCCATCGACCAGCAGGTGTGGCGCCGGGTCCTCGCCGAACTCCGGGACGAACCGCGCGTGGAGCTGACCTACCCGGTCTCCCGGGTGCACCTGCACCACGAGCCTGGTGAGCCGACGACCCCGCCGCAGGAGCCGGGCCCTCCAGCACCGCTCTGAGCTCGGGGGAGGGGCCTGAGGGCTCGGAGCGTCGGCGGGTCCTCGCGGGTGCAGGAGCGAGGCTCGACCGCCCTGCTCGGCGCGCCTACGGTGGGATCAGGTGGGCGGTGACCGCCCGGAGAGCACAGGAGCCCAGGATGCCCGAGGCTGGCTGGTACGACGATCCGCAGGGCGGTGGCGGGAAGCGCTGGTGGGACGGCGAGCGGTGGAGCGAGCACACCACCCCGCCACCGGCGCCGGTCCCGCCCGTCGGGACGACACCACCCCCGCCGCCGGGGGCCGTCACGAGCGGGACACCGGCGGCGAGCGCCCCGGGGGCGGCGACCCCGGGCGGGTGGGTCGCGCGGCCCGACGCGGGTACCTGGCAGGCGGAGGCCTCGGCTGCCTCGACGGGCTCCAGCAGGGGCAGCGCCGGTCGCATCGTGGCGTTGATCGTCGGTCTGGTCGTGCTGGTCGGGCTGGGCGTGCTCGCCGCGCTGCTGGTGACCGGCACGGACGAGCCTGAGGTGGTCGTGGCCGACGGCTTCCCGACCGAGGTCCGCACGGTCGAGGTGCCCGCGAACGGCACCTTCGATCTGGAGGTCGACCTCCCGGCCGGGCTGGTGGTCATCGACGTGCGTGGGCTCGACGGCTTCGACCCGATCGTCGAGCTGTACGACGACCGGGGGAACCAGATCGCCCGGAACGACGACCGCTCAGGTGACCAGGAGTCGCGCTACGGCGGCGGGTCCTTCGACGCGATGATCGAGACCGAGGTCCCGGCCGGCCGCTACCGGGTCACGGTCCGCGGCTTCGCGGACAGCGGCGGCACCGCCACCGTGGAGTTCCCGGTCCTGGGCGGCTGAGCGGGCCGGACGGCTCGCCCCACGGGTGCTCCGTGGGCGATCACCGCTGGAGGTCGAGGAGCCGCTCGAGATCACCGTGGACCTCGAGACCGGCGTTGCGGCCCGTGCCGGTCAGGATCCGGCCACCTCGGCGGTCCTCCAGCCGCAGCTCGATCCGGGCGAGCATCGTCTCGCCGACCCGGCTCTCCATGTGCTCGCGGGTCGGCCCGAGCAGCAGCCCCCCCGCAGCCCGGTGCGCCCGCAGCCGCAGGCGGTAGCGCTGGTCCCCGAGCGTCCAGTCGACGTGGTCGTCGCTGAAGCGCAGCGACTCGGTGCGCGCCCCGGTGTAGGTCGCGAACCGGAGCAGGCGGCCCCGGTGCCACAGCCCCACGAGGAACCCGGGGAAGGCGCTCCGGCGCCACGGCACGATCGCGATCGAGGCCACCAAGCCCGTACCCACGGTGGCGAAGTGGTTGCTCTGCATCCAGAGGTAGCCGGCAGGGAACGCCGCCCCCCAGTCCTTCTCGAGGTACCCACGACCGCCAGCGAGGTCGGTGCGGTGCCGATCGACGGTCAGGGAGCCCTCGAGCTCATGGTCGAAGCTGAGCACCCCGTGGTTGCACTCCAAGCGTGGTGCGAACGCGTAGGGACCCATGACGCCGGGTGACCACGGGCGGACCGGCCACGGCGTCAGCCTGCCGAGCCGGACGTCCGCCTCCACCCGGCGCAGGTCGTCCTCGATGTCGAGGTGGAAGCCGGTGCCGTCGAACCGGTTCGGGCCGATCGCCACCTCGAAGCGGTCGCGTGCGGCCCGGAAGCTGCCGGCCGGGAAGCGGTGGTAGGTCGCGGTACCGGTCGTCCCGTCCAGCACCTGCACGAAGGCGTGCTCGCGACCCGGGTCCTCGCTGCGGAAGATCCCGGGGATCACCGCGTAGCGGGCGAGCTCGTCGGCGGCGACGAGCTTGTAGTACCAACCCTCGAAGAACGGTGGGGCACGGCCGTGCCCGTGGTAGCGCTCGGGATGCAGGAGTCCGACCACGACCGTGCCTCCGCTCGTCCCCGGCCCCCGACGCTAGTCCCACGGCGGTCAGACGAGGGGGTGAGCGCTCGGGTGGCGGGGCTACGCTGCCGCGGTCCGAGCCGGCACCGATCGGCTCGGGATCTCGCCCCCCACCGCCAGTGGCGGGGCCCGTCGTCGACCAGCGAGCCCACCGTGACCGAGCAGACCCCCGCCCCCTCCCAGACCGTCGCCCAGACCGAGCCCAGCGTGACCGTCGAGATGAAGACGATCGTCGAGCTGTGCAAGGCGCGCGGCATCATCTTCCCGACCGCGGAGATCTACGGGGGGGTGCGATCGACGTGGGACTACGGCCCGCTCGGGGTGGAGCTGAAGGAGAACGTCAAGCGCCAGTGGTGGCGCGCGATGGTCCAACTGCGCGAGGAGGTCGTCGGGATCGAGCAGGCGATCCTCGGACCGACGGAGGTGTGGCAGGCCTCCGGGCACCTCGCCAACTTCGCCGACCCGCTGGTGGAGTGCGCCCGGTGCCACCAGCGCTTCCGGGAGGACCACCTGCGCGAGGAGCAGCTCGGTGCCGAGGACGCCGAGGGCGAGCTGGTGTGCCCGTCCTGCAAGGAGGCCACCCTGGGCGACCCGCGCAGCTTCAACCTGATGTTCAAGACGAACATGGGCCCGGTGGAGTCCGACAGCTCGACGGTGTGGCTGCGGCCCGAGACCGCTCAGGGGATGTTCGTCGACTTCGCGACCGTGCAACGCACCACCCGGCGCAAGCCTCCCTTCGGGATCGCGCAGATGGGCAAGTCCTTCCGCAACGAGATCACGCCGGGCAACTTCGTCTTCCGCACGCGCGAGTTCGAGCAGATGGAGATGGAGTACTTCGTCGAGCCGGGCACCGACGAGCAGTGGCACCAGTACTGGATCGAGGAGCGGCTGCGCTGGTACCTCGACCTCGGCATCCGTCCGGAGAACCTGCGGCTGCGTGAGCACGGCGCGAAGGAGCTCTCGCACTACGCCAAGCGCACCGTCGACATCGACTACTACTTCCCCGACGCCTCGATGGGCTGGTCGGAGCTCGAGGGGCTGGCCAACCGCACCGATTACGACCTCAAGGCCCACCAGGAGGCCTCCGGGCAGGACCTGACCTACTACGACCAGCCGAACGACCGGCGCTACCACCCGTACGTCATCGAGCCCGCCGCGGGCGCGACCCGCGCCACGCTCGCGTTCCTGTTCGACGCCTACCGCGTCGAGTCGGCGCCGGACGCCAAGGGAGCGCTGCAGGAGCGGGTCGTGCTCAAGCTCGACAAGCGGCTCGCGCCCTACAAGGTCGCGGTCCTGCCGCTGTCGAAGAAGGACACCCTCACCCCGACCGCGCGCGAGGTGTTCGACCTCGTGAAGGTCCGGTGGATGGCCGAGTACGACGAGACCCAGTCCATCGGCCGCCGCTACCGTCGCCAGGACGAGATCGGCACCCCGTACTGCGTGACCGTCGACTTCGACACCGTCGAGGACCGTGCCGTCACCGTCCGCGACCGCGACACCATGGCGCAGGAGCGGGTCGCGATCGACCGGCTCGAGGCCTACCTCGCCGAGCGCTTGCCCGGCTGCTGAGGCCGCTGGCCTCTCGCTGCAGCAGCCCGGGTCCCCGGCGGTCGGGACGACGCCCGCTGCCGGGTCTCAGTGCCCCCGCCACGGGTCGCGTTCCTCCCGCCAGCGGTCACCGGCGCGGTGCTCGGCCAGCACCCGGACCTCGCCCTCGAGCCGGGCGAGTCGGGCCGTGATGCCGCCGAGCGCACGGATCAGCAGGGAGGTGCCCATCAGCACGGTGCCGACCGCGAAGGTGACGAGCCAGAGCACGATCGCCATCGCGATCTCATCCGCGCGCAGCAGCCAGACCCCGCCGGCGACCCCGCCGAGGCCGAGGACGTAGGCCATCAGCACGCTGGCACGCGCGGCGACCTCGAGCTGCTGGGCGGTGGGGACACGGTCCATGCCCGGCAGGGTCGCAGACCGGGCGCGCCCGTGCCACTGGCCGGCACGCTCAGCCGCCGGCTCGGTCCAGGTCCGTGCCGCACCAGCGGCGGAAGGCCGAGCGGGCGAGGGAGGAGGGAGCCGGTGCCGGGACCAGGCGGCGCGTGCGCGCCGGCGCGCCCAGGCGGACCGACCGCGTCAGCAGCCGCGGCCCGCGCGCGAGGGTCACGGCCACCTCGTCCCCGGGCTCGTGGGCGCGCAGCAGCGTGGCGAGGAGCCCGCGTCGCACGGTGGTGCCCGCCACGGCGATGAGCCGGTCCCGCCCGCTGATCCCGCCACGCCAGGCCGGTCCGTCGCGCTCGACGCTGGCCACCACCACCTCGTGGTCGGACTCCTCCAGCTCGATCCCGAGCGTGGGAGCCGCGCCCTCCTGGTCCTGCCAGGCCAGGCCCAGCGCGCCGATGGGCTCGTCGAGGTCGGGGAGGCCGGGGCGGTCGACGCGCTCCTCGACGAGGTCGGCGAGCGCGGCGCCTCCGACCTCGGCGACGGCGTCCAGCACGTCCTGCTCGGTGTAGCCCGCGGGCGAGCCGGCGTGCCGGTCCCACAGCAGGCGCAGGACCTCGTCGAGCCCGTCCCCGGCCGGGTCCGCGGCCCGCAGGCGCAGATCCAGCTCGAAGGCGACGAGCGCGCCGTGGCCGTAGTAGTCCGTCATGTGGTTGCGGGCGTGATGGTCGCGCACGTAGTGCTTGATCCAGGCCTCGTGCGAGGCACGCCGCAGCGACTGCCGGTGCACCCCCGGCGTGGCGACCAGCCGGCTGACGGAGGTGCCGAGGTGGTCGAGCAGCTGCCGGGCCTGCCACAGGCCGGCGCGGGTGGGCAGGAGCTCGTCGTAGTAGGCGGTCCACCCCTCGGCGACCCACAGCGACGGCGAGTGGGTCGGGCGGTCGTAGGCCGGCCGCACGAGATCGGCCGGCACGAGCCGCTTCACGTTCCACAGGTGCAGGTACTCGTGCGCCAGCAGCGACTGGAACCGGGCCGTCATCGACGGGTCCTGGAAGGTGTGGACCGGGACCTGTAGCACCGCGCCGTCGCGGTGCTCGAGCCCGCCGCCGCCCTGGTCCCAGCCGGCGCACAGGATCGTGTACCGGTCGGTGGGCAGCGGCTGGCCGAGCAGATCGAGGCACGACTGGGCGATCGCGCGCAGGTCGCGGGCGATGTGCGGCAGCGGTGGGGCGCCGCCGTGGCCCGACCACACGAACCGGTGCGGCACCCCCGCCACCTCGACGTCGTGGTGCGGGAGGTCCCCGACCTCGAAGGCGCTGTCGATGAGGTGGTCCCGGTCGTCGGCGACGAAGGTGTCCGCGGCCGCGCCGGCGGGCAGCAGGCTGTGGACCGTGTGGTGGGACGGCACCGGCGGCAGGCGGACCTCGTGCGGCCGGTCCTCGGCGCCGTCCACCAGCACGAAGGTGGCGGCGGGGATCAGCAGCGCGTGGTGGTCGTCGACGTGGTTCGTGCGCACGCTGAGATCGTCGGCGTAGAGCTCGTAGACCACCGTCACCGGTCCGCGGGCGTCCTCCGGCAGCCGCCAGGCGGCCGTGCCCTCCCGGGCGACGGCGACCTCGGCCCCGCTGGCGTCGGTGGCCGCGAGGGTCTGGACGTGCCGTGCGTAGTCACGAACGACGTAGCTGCCGGGGGTCCACACCGGCAGGACGAGCCGGGCTCCTCCCGCTACATCGGCGGGGACCGTCAGGGTCACGACCACCAGGTGATGGTCACGCTCGGTCAGGTCGACGTCGTAGCGGATCGGCACGGTCACGGCGGCTCCTCGACGCGGGCAGGTCGGTCAGGCAGGTGGGGCCCGAAGGGCCGAGCGCCCGGTGGCAACGGCCCATCGGTGGACCGCGGCGAGGCTAGCCACGCGGTGCGCGCTACCGTCTCCACGCCGGCCGGATCGTCGGGACCGAGCCGGGCACCCACGTCCGCCACGAGCGATGGAGGAGCCGTGTCCGAGCTTCCGATGGCCGACCGTCACGAGACCGAGCTGGCACCGGTGCCCGGCGAGGTGGCCGAGGCGCTCCGGGCAGCCGCACCGCTGCCGCCCGAGGCGCGGCGCGAGGCGCTCGGCCGGATCGTGGCCGCCTCACCGACGCTGGTCGCCGGCTGGGCGGCGCTGGCTGAGGCCGCCCGGGACGACATCGAGCGCTACGCCTACGCCCGGGTCGGCTACCACCGGGGACTGGACGCCCTGCGTGCCGCCGGGTGGGGTG
>JBKHDS010000110.1:0-7301 GCA_046541215.1 Nitriliruptoraceae bacterium | reverse complement strand
CGCGGCAGCCACCCGCCCCCGCCGCCCCCGCCGCACCGTGAGGAGCCCACCATGGAGCCCGTCCGCATCGTCACGAGCAACGCGTGCCCGATCGACGCGAACGACGTCGACACCGACCAGATCGTGCCCAAGCAGTACCTCAAGCGCGTCGAGCGCACCGGCTTCGGGCCCTTCGCCTTCGCCGAGTGGCGGTACGAGGAGGACGGGAGCCCCAAGCCCGACTTCCCCATGAACAAGCCCGAGCACACGGGCGCGAACGTGCTGGTCACCGGGCGCAACTTCGGGTGCGGGTCGTCGCGTGAGCACGCCCCGTGGGCGCTCG
Source organism: Nitriliruptoraceae bacterium (assembly GCA_046541215.1). Classification (GTDB taxonomy): domain Bacteria; phylum Actinomycetota; class Nitriliruptoria; order Nitriliruptorales; family Nitriliruptoraceae; genus T1Sed10-7. The sequence continues at coordinate 6,979 of JBKHDS010000110.1, read as the reverse complement.
AGGATGCCGGCTTCAAGGCCATCGTCGCCCCGAGCTTCGCCGACATCTTCCGCACCAACTGCGGCAAGGTCGGCATCGTGTGCGTGCCCGTCAGCGAGGAGGTCTCCCGGCGCCTGTTCGCGCTCATCGATGCCGACCCCGCCGTGGAGGTGACCGTCGACCTCGAGTCGCAGACGCTGCGGGCCGCCCCGGTGGGCGACCTCGAGGGGGTCGAGGTCGGCTTCGACATCGACCCGCACACCAAGCACTGCCTGCTCAACGGCCTGGACGACATCGCGCTGACGCTGGAGCACGAGGCGGACATCACCGCCTACGAATCAACCCGCCCGGCCTGGAAGCCGACCGTCCCGACCCCGGCCCCGGCCGCCTGAGCTGCGCGTCGGCCGTCCGCACCGCCGGCCGTCCACTCACCCGGCCGATCGCGCGGCCGTCCGCGCAGACGGACACCCGCGGTCCGCCCGCTGCCGGGCGTGCGATGGACCGTCCCCATCGACGCACGCACCGAGGTTGGGGACCGGAGCACACCCAGCACGCGCGTGATGCTCCCCGAGCCGGGGTGGGGCGAGCCGGGGTGGGGCGAGCCGGGGTGGGGCGAGCCAGGGTGAGGTGAGCGGGGACCGGGTGGGAGGTGGCGGGTCCGTGACGGGCTCGGCGTCACAGCGGCACGGCAAGGTCCTCCACCAACTCGCCCCCGATGGCGAGGAGCGCGGCCGGGGCGACGGCGAGCTTCAGCCGCCGGCTCCCGCCACCGACGATGACGCGATCGAGCCCGGCGATGCGGTCGTCGAGGTAGAGGGGGAGCGACGCCGGCAGCCCGAAGGGCGTCACGCCGCCGATCTCCATCCCGGTGGCCTCTCGGGTCAGCTCAGCGGGGGCGAAGGACAGCTTGCGGACCCCGAGCAGCCGCCGTACCCGCTTGTTGACGTCGAGCTTGGTCGTCGCCAGCGCCACGCACGCGGCCAGCACCGGGGGCTCGTCCCGGGAGGCCACGACGATGCAGTTGCCGGACACCTCGAGCGGGTAGCCGTAGTGGGCACAGAACGCGGCGGTGTCCGCGAGCGCCGGGTCGATCTCCACGACCTCGTAGGGCGCGCCGGTGGCGGCCACCGCCGCGAGCACCGCGGCCTCGGTCGGATCCGCCGGCTCGACCACGTCAGTAGCCGAGGTCGACGTGGACCGGGCCGAGCAGGTCCTCACCGCGTCCGAACCGCTCGACGTTCTCCCGCACCCGGGCCCACAGCAGCCGGATCCCCATCTCCGGGGTGTTGCCGATGTGGGGAGTGATGATGACGTCGTCCCGCTGCCACAGCGGGTGTCCCTCGGGGAGCGGCTCCGGGTCGGTCACGTCCAGGGCGGCACCGCCGATCGTGCCGGCCTCCAGCGCCGCCACCAGCGCGTCGGTGTCCACATGGCGGCCGCGCGCGACGTTGACCAGCAGCGCGTGGTCGGGCATGACCTCGAGCGCAGCCGCGTCGATGAGCCGCTCGGTCGCCGGGGTCAGCGCCAGCGCCAGCACCACGACGTCCGCCTCGGCGAGCACCGCGTGGAGCCGGTCGGGCGGGTGGACCTCCGCGACACCCGGCAGGGGGTCGGGTCGGTTGCGGACCACGGTGAGGTAGACCCCGAAGGGCAGCAGCAGCCGGACCAGCGAGCGGGTGATCGCCCCGCCGCCGACGATGCACACGTGCGCGCCCATCAGGCTGTGCCCGTAGGGCTCGGACCAGGTCTCCTGGCGTGCGTACCGGGCGATGCCGCGCAGGCTGCCGAGGATGAGCGCGAGCGCGTGCTCGGCGACCGGCTCGGCGTACACCCCCTTCCCGCAGGTCCACTGACGGCGGTGGTCGAGCACCGATCGGAACGGCTCGATCCCGGCGAAGGGCAGCTGCACCCAGCGGATGCCCGGGTGGGTCCCGAGCACCTCGGCGAGCAGCTCAGCGTCCGTCGGTGAGGTCCAGATGAGCGCGTTCGCCTCCGCGAGGCGCGTCACCTCGCCGCCCCCCTCGATCACCGCCGTGCGCAGCGACTCGCGCTGTCCGGGAGGCCACAGCGCGCACCTGACCTCGGTCACCGGTCCCTCCGTGGCAACGATCCGCGAACGCCGGGCAGGGTAGTCCGATGGGTCAGGGCGAGCCGGTCACCGAGCACCGTACCTTCACGCCACAGCGACGGAGACAGACGTGCGAGAGCGGCCGATCGGGGTGTTCGACAGCGGGCTCGGTGGCCTCACCGTGCTCCAGGCCCTCGCCGATCTGCTCCCCGCCGAGGACCTGCTCTACCTCGGTGACACGGCGCGCTACCCCTACGGCGAGCGCTCCCTCGCTCAGCTCGAGGCGATCAGCCTGGAGGTCGCCGGTGAGCTCGTGCGGCGGCGGATCAAGCTGCTCGTCGTGGCCTGCAACTCCGCGACCGCCGCAGCCCTGCCGGCGCTGCGCAGCGCGCTCGACGTCCCGGTCGTCGGCGTCGTCGAGCCGGGTGTGCGCGCCGCGGCGGCGACGTCACGGACCCGGCGTGCTGTGGTCATCGCGACCCGCGCGACGGCGAGCTCCGCGGTCTACGAGCGCACCGCAGCCGCGCTCGGGACCCGGGTGGAGCTCACCACCGTCGCCTGTCCGGGCCTCGTGGAGCTCGTCGAGGAGGGCCGCACCAGCGGGCCGGAGGTCACCGCGGCCGTCCGCGCGCGTCTCGCCCCCCTGCTCAGCGCGCGGATCGACACGCTCGTGCTCGGGTGCACCCACTTCCCGCTGCTGGCGCGGCCGATCTCTCAGGTGGTGGGCAAGGACGTGACGCTCGTGTCCTCGGCCGACGAGACCGCCTTCGAGGTGCGCGACCTGCTCGCTCGCCTCGGTTGGAGCCACCCGGTGCCTGAGCGGCGCGGCACCCGACGCTTCCTCACCACCGGGGACCCGGCGACCTTCGCGGCCCTCGGTGAGCGCTTCCTCGGCGTCCCGCTCGGCATCGTCGAGCAGGTCCGCCTGCCCGGCCTGCCGCCGGGGGTCGGCGGTGCGGGTCAGGTCAGCTCGAGCCAGGGGTCCTCCGCGCCGAGGTAGCTGCGTGCCAGCAGGCGTTCGCGGACCGCGGGTGTGGTCGCCGCGGCGATGGTCGTCCGCGCCATCGCCAGGGCGCCGTCGCGCACCGCGCGATCGGCGTCGGAGGTGATGCAGGCGGCGGTGAAGGCGGGCTGGTGGTTGACCGCGCCGCCGGTCTCGATGGCGAGCATGGGGTGGATCGTCGGCATCCCGAGCGACACGTTGGCCATGTCCGTGGAGCCGGCGATGCTCGCGTCCACCGGCTCGGTGGGCAGCTCGCGGCCGATCGCGCGAGCCTCCCCCTCCCACAGCGCGATGAGCTCCTCGTCGTGCGCGAACTCCGAGTAGGCCGGCCCGGGCTCGTCGAAGGTCACCGTCGCCCCGGTCGCCGTCGCGCCGGCCTCGAAGCAGGCCTTCACGCGCGGGTAGAGCTCCTTGAGCTCGGCCAGCGTCGCGGCGCGGGCGTACCACTGCCCGGCGGTGCGCTCCGGCACGATGTTCGGGGCGTCGCCACCGTCGGTCACGATGCCGTGGATCCGCTCGGTCGGCTTGATGTGCTGGCGGAGCAGGCCGACGGCGACCTGCGCGACGGTCAGGGCGTCCGCGGCGTTCACCCCGAGCTGCGGGAAGGCCGAGGCGTGGGCGGAGACCCCCTGGTAGCGCACGTCGAAGTGCTGGACCGCGAGGCAGGGCATGCGTGACGACTCGTAGGGGGCGGGGTGGACCATCATCGCCAGGTTCGCGCCGTCGAAGCTGCCCGCGCGCAGCATGATGATCTTGCCGCCGCCGCCCTCCTCCGCCGGGGTCCCTAGGACCCGGACGGTCAGCCCGAGCTCGTCGGCGAGCGGCGCGAGGGCGAGCCCCGCGCCGACGGCGGCGGACGCGATGATGTTGTGACCGCAGGCGTGCCCGATACCGGGCAGCGCGTCGTACTCGGCACAGATGGCCACCGTCAGCGGCCCGGAGCCGGCCGTGGCGACGAGGGCGGTGTCGAGGTCGGCCGTGCCGTGCTGCACCTCGAACCCGCCAGCGGCCAGGGCCTCGGCGACCCGGCGTGAGGAGGTGTGCTCCTCGAACCCCACCTCGGCGTCGCCGTGGATGGCGTGGGAGAGCGCGACGAGTTCCTCGCGGGCGTCATCGATGGTGGACCGGGCGGCCTCGTACCGTGCGTCCATGGGTGCGACCTCGGTGTCGGGGGCTCCTACCCTACGCGCCGCTGCGGGTACGGCCCGACGCCGTACCCGCCCGCGGCCGGTCCAAGGACCGTCAGCGCCGGTCGTGCAGGAGGGACCGATGATCCGGGCCATCGCGTTCGACGTGATGGACACGCTCCTGTACGACCCCTACCGCGAGGCGCTCCAGGCGGCCCTCGGTGACTGGCCGCTGGCGGAGCTTCGGGCCCGCCGCGACCCGGAGCTCTACCCGGCCTTCGAGCGCGGGGAGGTCACGGAGGAGGAGTACTGGGCCGGCCACCGCGCGGTCGGCCTGGAGGTCGATCCGGTCGCCTTCCACCGGGTCCGGCGGGCCGGGCTGCGCTGGCTGCCGGGGATGCGCGAGCTCCTCGGCGGGCTGGCGGGGCAGGTGCACCGGGTGGCCGCCTCGAACTACCCGGTCTGGATCGAGGAGCTCGAGGTCGGCCTGCTCGCCGGCCACCTCGACGAGGTGCTGGCCTCCCACCACCTCGGTGTCCGCAAGCCCGACCCCGCGTTCTACACGCGGCTGCTGGAGCGGCTCGCGCTGCCCGCGGGCGAGGTCGCGTTCGTCGACGACCGCGAGGAGAACGTCGTTGCAGCGCGGGCTCACGGGCTGGTCGCGCTGCGGTTCGAGGGCGCGGTCGGGGTCCGCACCTGGCTCAGCGAGCTGAAGGTGGGAGCGCGGCGCTGACGGCCGGTGGCAGGCCGGCCGGGTCCGGCAGCGAGGTGGCGTCGGCCCGGACCTCACCGGTGGCGACCCACCACAGCACGACCAGATCGCGCCACCGATCGGGCAGCGCCGCCGCCCAGGCCAGGGCGGCGCGGCCCTCCTCGGCGTGGCCGTCGCACCACGCTGCCAGCCCCAGCTGAGCGGCACAGGTCGGGCACAACGCTCCGCCGGCACCCGGCCCGCAGGTCGCGAGCACCCGGGGCGCGTCCTGGCACCTCTCGCACGCACCCGCATCGACCGTGCGGGGGCCGAGGTCGTCGTCCCCGAGCCACGGGGCCACAGCGAGCAGTGCCGCGCGCAGCTCGACGCCATGGGCGGGATCGATCGCGTCCATGACAGCCGACGCTACCGGGCGTAGCCTCGCCGCAGCCAGGAGGACCGGTATGGCCGACAGCGAGGGAGCGATCGGCTCACCCAGCGGGGCGCGGCCGAGCGGGTCCCTGACCGAGCCGCTGGTCGCTGCCGGGATGGCCGCCGCCTCGGTCGCGGTCGTGGGGCTCGTCTACCCGCGCTACCCGGAGCTGTTCCCGTCCTGCCCGTCCCGGACGCTGTTCGGGGTGTGGTGCCCGCTGTGCGGGGGGACCCGGAGCGCCCACGCGCTCGCGTCGGGGGACCTGCGCGCCGCGGTGCGGGCGAACGCGTTCCTGCCGGTCCTGGTGGTGCTCACGGCGTGGTCCTGGCTCGCGTGGGTCGGCCGGGTGCGGGGACGGTCGCCGCTGCCGTCGGTCCCGCGCTGGCTGTGGTGGACGGTCGGGCTGGCCTGGCTCGCCTACGGCGTGCTGCGCAACCTGCCGGTCGAGCCCTTCACGTCCTGGGCGCCCTGAACGGACCGGGGGCCGACAACACCTCGGGGACCGCCGGCCGGCGGTCCCCGAGGTGTCGCGGTCGGTGGTCAGGGCGCGACCGGCACCCCACGCAGCCGCTGGTAGGTGTAGGCCTGGGCGATGAACACCACCGGCAGCGCGACGAGCAGGCCGATGCCGCACAGCAGCGCGCCCACGATGTAGGCCACCACGGAGGCGAGGTAGAAGCCGATCAGCGTGCCGAGGTTGCTGTTGACGAACTGGAAGCTCGCCTTGATCGCATCGATGCCGCTCAGGTTCTGGTCGATCAGGAAGTGCACGTAGAACTGGGCGAAGAACGTGACGATCAGCCCCGGGATGTAGCAGAGGATGCTCCCGATCCCGGTCAGGATGCCGACGACCAGCGCACCGATGAGCAGTTGGGGCAGGTTGTCGAAGGCGAAGAGGGTCTTCAGCTCGATCTGTTCACCGCGCGTGAGCGCGAGGGCTGCACGCACCACGGCCGCCTGGACGATCACGAACGCGAGGAACCCGACGATGCTCGTGACACCCATGTAGAGCAGTCCGCCGAAGAGCGAGCGTCCCATCCCCTCGCCGGTGAGCATCGCCTCCGGGTCGCTCGCGGGGGCGAAGAGCGCCCCGGCGATCAGCGACCAGACGAAGGTGACGATCCCCGCCACGACGAGGTAGGCGATCAGGCCGAGCAGGATCGGCCCGAGGTTCTGCTGGAACTTCTGCCAGCCGTAGGTGAACGCCTCACCGATCGAGTACGGCTGCTGCCCGTGGGGCGGACCTCCCGCTGGTGGGAAACCGCCGGGGGGTGGACCTCCGGCGGGTGGGAAACCACCCGGGGGTGGGCCGCCTGCAGGAGGGCCACCGGGAGGTGGGGGGCCGCCGGGAGGGGGGCCGGACGGCGGTGGACCGCCGGAGCCACCGGGTGGCGGCGGGTTGGGTGTGCTGCTCACGGGACGTCCCCTCCGTCGCGGTCGTCTAGGTCGTCTAGCAGGGCTCGACCGACGCTAGCACCCCCGGTGGTGCTGCCGGGGGAGATCCCCACGCAACGTCACCGCACCGGGACGCGTGCCGCGCGTGCCTGCGGGCCCGGGGGTGTTCGTCCGCGCGTCTACCCTGCGGCGCGTCGCCGCCACGTCACGAGAGGAACGATCGTGTCCACCCACCGCATCGCGCTGCTCGCGCACCGGCAGGTGGGACTGCTGATAGGTATAG
>JBKHDS010000109.1:0-7309 GCA_046541215.1 Nitriliruptoraceae bacterium | reverse complement strand
CCGGGCGTCGCTGGATGCCACCGTCGCGATCGTGCTCGATCCTCGCGCCGAGTCGCTGAACGTCGCGGCGGCCGCGGCCATCGCGATCCACGCCGCCACGCGCGGCTGAGGTGTCCGGGCAGCCGTCTATCCTGCGGCGCGAGCCGCCGGTCGCACCGTGCCGCCCTGCCAGAGCGACCGCGCGTCCCAGCAGGACCTGCCCCACGCCGCCGACGAGCGCGGCCAGGACCCAGGAAGGCCCACCGTGACCACCCTCGCCGAGCTCGAACCCCGCGCGCTCGCAGCCATCGACGCCGCCCAGGATCTCGCCGCGCTCGATGAGGTTCGAGTGACCTTCACCGGCAAGCGCTCCGAACTCGCGACCATCCAGGCCACGATGCGCGACCTCAGCCCCGAGGAGCGCAAGCAGCTCGGCCAGCAACTGAACGCGTTCCGGGCCCGGTTCCAGGAGGCCTTCGACACCCGTCGCACCGCGCTCGAGGAGGTGGCGCTCACCGCCCGGCTCGAGGCGGAGCGCCTCGACCTCACCCTGCCCCCGCGCCGGGTGCCGCCCGGCCGTCCGCACCTGCTCACCCAGGTCGAGGAGGAGATGCTCGACATCTTCCTCGGCATGGGCTTCCGCGTGGCCGAGGGCCCGGAGGCCGAGTCCGGTGCGTACAACTTCGACCTGCTCAACATCGAGGCCGACCACCCGGCGCGCCAGGAGATGGACACGATCTACGTCGCCGGGTACGACGACGTGGTGCTACGCACCCACACCTCGCCGGTGCAGGCCCGGGTGATGACCACCCAGGAGCCACCGATTGCGGTGGTCGTGCCGGGGCGCACCTACCGGGCCGATGCGGTGGACGCGACCCACTCCCCGGTGTTCAGCCAGATCGAGGGGCTGTACGTCGCCGAGGACGTCACCATGGCCCACCTGCGGGGCACGCTGCTCGCCTTCGCCCGGGCGATGTTCGGCGCGGACCGCCAGATCCGGCTGCGCCCGTCCTTCTTCCCCTTCACCGAGCCCAGCGCCGAGGTGGACGTCTCCTTCGACGGCCCCGGCGGCAACCACGGCTGGCTGGAGATCCTCGGCGCCGGCATGGTCGACCCCCACGTGCTCGAGCTGTGCGGCATCGACCCGGAGCGCTACAGCGGCTTCGCCTTCGGCATCGGGATCGAGCGGGTGGCCATGCTGCGCCACCACGTCCAGGACATCCGTGAGCTGTTCGAGGCCGACGCCCGCTTCCTCGCCCGCTTCTGACCGACGCCGGGCGCGACGCGAAGGGCGCGAGCCGCGCCGAACGTGGCGCCCCGGGCCATCCATCGGAGGACCACCGTGAAGCTGCCCTTGAGCTGGCTGACCGAGCTCGTCGACCTCGACCTCGATGTCGGGGAGCTCGTCGAGGTGATGAGCCTGTCCGGGCTGGAGGTGGAGGGCGTCACGATGCCCGGTGCCGGCAGCAGCGGGATCCGGACCGCCCGGGTCCTGCACTGGGAGCCGCACCCGGACGCGGACAAGCTGCGCTTCGTGCGGGTCACCGGCGAGGGTGGCGACGGCGAGGTGGAGGTCGTGTGCGGCGCGGCGAACTTCGACGTCGGCGACATCGTGGCCCACGCCCTGCCGGGCGGGCACGTCCCCGGGGTGACCGCCCCGGACGGCACGAAGGGCCTGACGCTCGCGAGCCGGCCGATCCGGGGGGTCACCTCCCACGGGATGCTGGCCTCGCCCCGGGAGCTCGAGCTGGGCGACGACCAGGGCGGGATCCTGGTCCTGCCGCCGGACACGCCCCTGGGTGCCAGCCTCGAGGACCTCATCCCCGTCGGCGAGCCGGTCATCGAGATCGCGGTGCAGGCCGACCGGGGTGACCATCTGTCGATCCTCGGGGTCGCCCGGGACCTGGCGGCGATCCTCGACACCTCCTGGCGTGCTCCCGCTGTCCCGGACCGGCCCGGCGGCCCGAGCATCCCCGTGCACCTCGACACCGACGGGGTCGCCTCCTTCCACACCTGGGTGCTCGAGGACCTCACGCTCGGGGGCTCGCCGTTGTGGCTGCGCCAGCGCCTCACCCAGGCCGGGATGCGCCCGATCGACGTCGCGGTGGACGTCACCAACCTCGTCATGCTCGAACTCGGCCAGCCGCTGCACGCCTTCGACCTCGACCGCATCGGCGGGCCGGAGCTGACCGTGCGCGACGCCGTCGCCGGGGAGCGGCTGACCACCCTGGACGAGGTCGAACGCACCCTGGAGCAGGGCGACCTCGTCATCGACGACGTCGACCACGCGATCAGCCTCGCCGGGGTCATGGGCGGCCTGGATACCGAGGTGGTGCCGACGACCCGCCGCATCCTGCTCGAGGGCGCGGTGTGGGAACCAACGAGGATCCGGCGCACCTCCCGTCGGCTGGGGCTCACCAGCGAGGCCAGCCAGCGCTTCGAGCGGGGCGTCGACCCGGCGGGGGCGGGCCGTGCCGTGGCCCGCGCCGCGGACCTGCTCACCCAGCTCGCCGGTGCCCGAGCCACCGGCTCCGATGTCGTCGTGACCGAGCCCGAGCCGACGTGGGCGACCCGTGAGCGCATCACCCTGGATCCGGGGCGCGTGCGGGGATTGCTCGCCCTCGACCTCGACGCCGACGCCCAGGCGGCTCTGCTCCGCCGTGCCGGTGCGGCGGTCACGCCGGCTGGCGACGGCCACCTCGAGGTCGACCCGCCGTCCTGGCGTCGGGACCTGGCGCGTCCCGCCGACCTCGCCGAGGAGGTCGCCCGGCTGCACGGCTACGACAACATCCCCGACCACCTGCCCGAGCTGCCGACCACCGGTGGGCTGACGCCGGCCCAGCGGGCGGAGCGCGAGGCCCGCCAGCTCGCGCTCGCGGCGGGGTTCCACGAGGCCCGCACCCGGCCCTTCGTCGGCGCCCACGCGCTCGGTGGGGTGCTGCCGTCCGCCGGACGCGTCGTGCTCGCCAACCCCCTCGCCCAGGACGCCGCCGCGATGCGGCCCTCGCTGCTCGAGGGGCTCCTCCAGGCCGTGCGTCGCAACCACGGGCAGGGGCGGCCCGGTGTGGCGCTGGTCGAGCTCGGCCGGTGCTTCCGGCCCGTCGACGACCCGCTCGGTGACGCCCTCGACGCGATCGTCGGCACCGGCTGGCGCTGGAGTGACCCCGAGGGCGGGCCGATCCCGCTGCAGCCGCGGGTGCTCGCGCTCGCCGCGCAGGGGCGCCGGCTCGGGCACGGCTGGCTCGACGTGGACGCGACCTGGGAGGTGTGGGACCTCCTCGACGTCCTGGTCCGGGTGGCGGGACGGCTCGCGCCCCCGGACGATCCGGCCTGGGAGCTCATGCGGGTACCCGTCGAGCGGGAGGGCTTCCACCCCGGCCGCACGGCCGCGCTGCTCCTGCGCGGTCAGGAGGTCGGGCTCGTCGGGCAGCTCCACCCGCATGAGGCCGACCGGCGCGACCTGCCGGAGCCGGTGCTGGCCGGGGAGCTGCTCCTCGAGCCCTTCCTCGCGGCCATCCCGCCCGAGGGACACCCGCCGGTCATGGCCCGCCGGCTCGTCCGCCACCCCGCCATGACGATCGACGTGGCGCTGGTCGCGGCCGACGAGGTGCCCTACGCCGCGCTGGAGGCCATGGTCCGTGACACGATCGGCGACCTGCTCGACGAGTTGTGGTGCTTCGACGAGTACCGCGGCGCGCAGGTGGGTGTGGGGCAACGGTCGGTGGCGATGCGGCTGCGGCTGCAGGACGCGGATCGGCAGCTCACCGACGCCGACGCCGAGGCGGTGATCGAGGCGGTCGCCGCCGCCGCTGACGCGATGGGGGCCACCCTGCGGCGCTGAGCCGGCGGCGTCGTCAGCGGCACCTCGCTCCCCAGCCTCACCGGAGCCGAGCATGCCCGGCCGGAGCTGGCCGGAGCGGGCCAGGCCGGGGATGAGTCGCAAGGGTGGCCGGCCGGGCCGGAGCGGGCCAGGCCGGGGATGAGTCGCAAGGGTGGCCGGCTGTCCAGGGTCCCCACCTTGCGGCCACCCCGGCGGCGGCTCCTAGGGTCGGAACGGTCGGGGAGCCGCGAGCGCGAGGGAGCACGATGGCAGCGCATGGGAACGTCAGGCGGTGGACCGCGCCGGTCGCCGGGGAGCAGCTGACCGGTGAGGAGACCAGCGTCATCCGCTCGCCCTTCGACGACCGGCCGGTCGCCGAGGTGCCGGTGCTCGCTCGCGCCGAGGTCGAGCGCGCGGTGGCGCACGCGGTCGCGACCCTCAGGGACGAGCCGTTGCCGGCGTGGCGCCGGGCCGAGGTGCTGGACCGCGCCGCCGAACTGCTCGCGGACGAGCAGGTCGCCGAGGAGCTCGCGCGGACGATCGTGCTCGAGGCGGCGAAGCCCCTCACCACCGCACGGGTGGAGGTCGCCCGGGCGGTCTCCACCTTCCGCTTCGCCGCGGCCGCCTGCCGCACCCTGGCCGGTCAGGTCGTGCCGTTGGACGCCTCGGCCGCCGGGGAGGGCCGGCTCGGCTTCTCCCTGCGGGTCCCGATCGGCGTGATCGGGGCGATCACCCCCTTCAACTTCCCGGTGAACCTCGTCGCCCACAAGCTGGCCCCGGCGATCGCGGCCGGGTGCCCGGTGGTGTGCAAGCCGGCCAGCCAGACGCCGATCTCCGCCCTGCGGCTGGCCGAGCTGCTGCACGAGCGGTGCGGCCTGCCCGCCGGCTACCTCCACGTCGTGCCGGGGCCAGGCTCACAGGTCGGTGCGGCGCTCGTGGAGCACGACGAGGTGGCGATGCTGACCTTCACCGGCTCCGCCGAGGTCGGCTGGGGCATCCGCGCGGCGGCTCCGAGGAAGAAGGTCGCCCTCGAGCTCGGGAACAACGCGCCGGTGCTGATCGAGCCGGACGCGGACACCGCCGACGCCGCCCGCCGCATCGCGGCGGCCGGCACCTCGCACGCGGGCCAGTCCTGCATCTCGGTCCAGCGCGTCCTCGTCCACCGGGAGGTCGCCGAGCCCTTCCTCGCCGCGCTCACCGAGGCGGTCGAGGCCCTCGTCGTCGGCGACCCGATGGACGAGGCCACGCAGGTCTCGGCACTGATCAGCGAGCAGGAGCGCGACCGGGTCCGCGACTGGATCGCGGAGGCGGTCGCTGGTGGAGCGGAGGTCCTCGCCGGTGGCGGCACGGACGAGCGGGGGGTGCTGCTCCCCACCGTGCTCGGTGACGTCGATCCCGGGATGCGCATCTGCCGGGACGAGGTCTTCGGCCCGGTCCTCGCCGTCCAGGTCTACGACGACGTCGAGGAGGGACTCGCCCTCGCCAACGACACGCGCTACGGGTTGCACGCCGGGCTGTTCACGAACGATCTCGACGTCGTCCGCCGGGCGATCGAGGTGCTCGACTTCGGCGGCATCATCGTCAACGACGTCCCGACCTGGCGTGCGGACCAGATGCCCTACGGCGGCCGGCGCGACTCCGGCAACACGCGTGAGGGTCCCGCCTACAGCGTCGAGGAGATGACCGAGCTCAGGACCGTGGTGCTGTCCTGAGCTGCCCCGGTCGCGGGGCCGGTGCCGCAACGGGGAGGCCGGCCCTACCCTCGCGCCCATGGCCGATGTCCAACTCCCTGGCGGCGTCCGCATCCCGGAGGCCGAGCTCCACCTGCGCGCGTCCCGGTCCGGGGGGCCCGGAGGCCAGCACGCCAACACCTCCGACACCAAGGTCGAGCTGCGCTGGTCGGTGCAGGAGACGACGGCGCTCAGCGAGGTCCAGCGGGCCCGCCTCGCCGACCGTCTGGCCTCCCGCCTGACCGCCGACGGCGAGCTGATCCTGACCGCGCGGGAGCACCGCAGCCAGCACCGCAACCGTGAGGCCGTCCTCGCCCGCTTCCGCGCGATCGTCGGCGAGGCGCTCACCCCGCCCCGGTCGCGGCGCCGCACGCGCCCGACCCGCGCCTCCAAGGAGCGCCGCCTCGAGGCCAAGAGGCACCGTGGCGAGGTGAAGCGCCTGCGCAAGCCGCCGCCCCCCGGCTGAGGTCACAGCAGGTCGGGGCGCTCGAAGGCCACCCCGTCGAGGTGCTCGGCGAGGAACGCGAGCACGGTCCGGTACCACAGCCGCGCGTGCTGCGGCTTGAGCACCCAGTGGTGCTCGTCCGGCAGGTACAGCAGCCGCGCCTCGACGCCGTGGCGGACGAGGTCGGTCCACAGCGCCATGCCCTCGCTGATCGGCACCCGCAGGTCCTGCTCGCCGTGGATCACGAGCATCGGGGTGGTGATCCGCGCGACGTGCTGGTCGGGGCTGGCGGCGAGGTAGCGGGCGGGGTCCAGGTAGGGGTCCCCGAACTCGCGTTCCCAGTGCACGCCGAGGTCGGTCGTGCCGTGGAAGGCCCGCAGCGACCACAGCGAGGCGTGCGTGACGATCGCCCCGAACCGGTCGGTGGTGCCGGCCAGCCAGTTGGCGAGGTAGCCGCCGAAGGAGCCGCCGGCAGCGGCGACCCGGCTCGCATCCACCTCCGCTCGGGCGGCGACGTCCTCGACCGCGGCGAGCACGTCGCTCGCCGGGGTCGTGCCCCACCGTCCCCAGCCGCGCGCGAGGTGGGCCTGGCCGTAGCCGGTGGACAGGGCCGGGTCGGGGAGCAGCACCGCGAACCCGGCGGCGGCGAGCACGTGCGGGTTCCACCGCCAGTGCCAGGCGTTCCAGGAGCTGAAGGGGCCGCCGTGGATCAGCAGGAGCAGGGGCGCCGGGGTGTCCGCGTCGGCGTCGCGCGGACGCACGAGCCACGAGCCGACCTCGGTGCCGTCCTCGACGGTGGTGTGGAGGCGTTCCACGTAGGTACCGCTCGGGTCCTCACCGACCGGTGAGGGCAGCTCGCGCCACGCGGGGGCGCGGCCCGCCGCCGACGGGTCCGACGCCGCAAGGTCGGATGCCGCAGGGTCGGACGCCGCAGCCTCCGAGGCCGCGGTCGCGTCCACCTCCAGCCGGACCGGGCGGGGGGCGGCCCCGACCTCGGAGCGCAGCGCGAACAGCCCGCCTGCCGGCGGCAGGTGGACGTCGCTGTACGCGCCGGCGTCGGTGAGCCAGCGACGCTCGCCGTCGGCGACCTCGACGCGCAGCAGGCGCCGGTGGCCGTGGTCGTCGACGGCCACGACCAGCGCCCGGCCGTCGGGGGTCCAGACCGGGTCCTCAGGCCAGCGGTCCAGGTCCGGGGTGAGGTCCCGACCGGCGGGGGCGTCGCCGCTGGCAGCGGCGACCTCCCCGGTCAGCGGGAGGAGCACCAGGGTCACGTCGGCGGGCCGCTCGGGAGCGCCGAGGTCCTGGGCGACGCAGGCGAGCTGCGTGCCGTCGGGG
>JBKHDS010000108.1:0-7348 GCA_046541215.1 Nitriliruptoraceae bacterium | reverse complement strand
GAGCAGCTGGAGGCCGGCCCAGCGGGGGTCGGCACGGGGCACGTCGACGGTCCAGGCGAGCTCCGCGCCGCCGGCGAGCAGCATCCGCTGCACGCGCAGCCGCAGAGCCGGGTCGGCCACGACCTGCGTCGGGGGACGTGCGGTCCGGACGGCCACAGCGGCCAGCACGCCTGCGGCCGTCCCGCTGGACCACTCCACGGGGTGGACCCGGTAGGCGCCGTTGCTGAGGTGGGTGGTGCCGATGGTCTTGCCGGCTGCGACGAGGTTCGTCGGCGCATCGGCCACCAGGGCGCTGAGCGGGACCTGGAAGGGCCGGGTCGGATCGTTGCGGCTGGTCGGGTCGCCGACGGCGGCGTGCACGTCGAGCGGGTACCAGCCCACACCGCCGCTGTCGGGGAAGTGGGTGGCCCGCGCCCGGTCGTCGTCGCGGGCGAGCAGGTCCTCGGCGGTGACGATCGTGCGTGCTCGCAGCCGCCGAGCCTCGCGGATGTAGGGCTCGGCCCCGAGCCCGTCGGGTGTCATGGCCGCCGCGGGGTCGAGCTGCAGCTCGGGATGGCCGGACCCGCCGTCGTCACGTGGCGCCTCCGTCTGGAGCCAGTGGACGAATGCCAGGGTCAGCTCCCGGGCCGACGCCACGACCCGGTCCCGGTCCTCGGCACCGACGAGGTCGGCCTCGGCGAAGTCGTTGCCCGGCCAGTTGATGACCGCCGTCTCTCCACCCCCGAGACGGTCGGCGTCGCGCAGGCGCCGGTAGGTCCAGAAGGGCGGGGGACCGCCCGGCCGGGCGGTGTACATCCCGAAGCGCCGCGGGTTGCCCTCGGCATCGGGGACGTCGAGGCGGAAGGGTTGGGTGTCGCGCCACCGGTCGTAGCCCGCGGGACGAGGGACCACGGGACCGGGGAGGCGGTCCCGCCGCAGCACCGCGCACACGGTGATCGCCTGGGTGCGTCCTTCGTCGGCGTGCTCGGGCGCCAGCCCCTCGCCGGTCTGCGCGCGGGCCTCCGCCCCCGTCACCCACGGCGCGCCGGCCGCGGCCAGCAGGTCACCGAGTTCGGTGGCGCACACCACCACCGAGGGGTGGACACGGAGGCGACCGTCGGGGGTGGCGACGTCGAGGTGGACGAGGCGCGTCCGGTCACGCCGCACCGCCACCACCTCGCTGCCGAGCAGGACCTCGAGCCGGCCCGTGGACCGCGCCCGTCGCAGGAGTTCGTCGAGGACCGCGGCGCCGACCCGGGGCTCGAAGCACAGCCGGCTGACCCAGCCGTTGCCGGGGTTGGTCCACACCTCGGGTGGCGCCCCGGCCGGTGCCTGCCGGCGGTAGTGGTCACGGATGCGGTCGCGCACCCACCGGTAGCTGGCGGGGGCACCGACGGACTCGATCAACGGGTGCTCGTCGAGGGGTGCGACGAGCTGGCGGGTGATCTGGCCGCCGGGCTGCTCGCTGGCCTCCAGCAGGGTCACCTCGGCGCCGGCGGCGACGGCCGCGACCGCCGCGGCGATACCCGCGAGGCCACCCCCGACGATCACGACCTCGCGGTCCCGCGCTCGCGCGGGTGCCGGCTCAGCCATCGGCGGCCACCACCTCGAGGTCGCAGGCGAAGGTGGTGGACCACACCAGCCGGGTGCGGTCGGTCGCGAGCCGCCAGCGCGCACCGAGGGCGCCGAGGCCTTCGAGCTCGCCGGCAAGTCGCGCCCCGACCGTCGCGGACAGGGCCGCGGCCTCGGCGACGCTCGCCGGCTCCACCTCCTCGCCGGCTGCCCGGCGCGCCTCCCGGAGCTCGGTGCGGACCCGGGCCATGTAGCCGAGGTCCTCGACCAGACGGTGCACGAGGAGGCGCTCGTGAGCGCTGCCCGGGCCGCCACGGCCCCGCCCGATGACCGCGTGGGCGAGGGCGGAGCCGATCGTGTTGCCGGCGGTGTTCCACCCGGCGTAGGCGCCCAGCGATGCGAGCACCTCACGTTCCGCGAGCCGCTCGACCAGGGCCGGGGAGCCGCCGTTGGGGAAGGCGGTGTCGGCGACGGCCACCCAGGCGCCGGCCTCCACCAGCTCGGCGATGCGGTCCGCGGCCTGCCGGTGACGGCGGTCGCGTGCCGGATCCGGTGCCGGGGGCGCCAGGGCCCAGTCGCCGGTCGGCTCAGGCGGCAGGACGACCAGCACCACCTCGGCGTCCCGCAGGTCGGCGACGAGCCGGCCCCCGACCGCGGCGATCTGCGAGCGGGCCGTGTCACGGATCGGGACGGCCTCGTAGGGGGCGGTGCGATCGAGACCCGGATGGTCCCACAGGGCGACGCGTGGCCGCTCGCTCGCACCACGCAGCGCCCGCACGACGCGCACGCTCGCGATCTCGTCGGCGCCGGCGTACCGCTCGAGGTGACCGGGAGCGCCCAACGCGGCGATCCAGTGGTCGAGCCAGGTCGCTTCGGCTGCGGGCAGGCCGACCGGTGCGGTGTCGTCGGCGCTGAGCACGAGGTGGTCGAGCGTGCCGTCCTCGGCCAGCGCGAGCGTGGCCAGGAGCAGCGTGTGGTTGCGCAGACGGCGCCGGGCCACGTCCCGGGTGACCTCGTCGGGCAGGCTCTGGCGAGCCTGGTGGAGTTGGTCGCGATCACCGCGGTGCAGCGCGCGGGACCAGCGGGCCAGTGCCCGTCCATGGTGGGCCCAGTACTCCGGCTCCTCGGACGCATCGTCGAGGTCGGGCAGGCGGGTCACGACGGCGTAGGCATCGATCCTCAGCCCCGGCTGCGAGCCGCGCAGGCGGCGCAGAGCGTCGAGTCGGGCCACCACCGTCGCGACGGAGGCGTCGGTCAGCCGGGAGGCCAGCAGGCCGCCGTGGCAGAGCGCGTCGATCGAGACGATGGCTGTCCCGGCGTGGGCGCCAGCCGCCTCGAGCCAGCTGGCCAGCGCGTCGGTGTCCCCGGGGATCCGTCCCCGCGGCAGCGCGTCGGCGGGGGGCAGGTGCAGTCGCGCACCGGCGATGTCGGCCAGCAGCTGCGGGTACCGCAGGTGGACCGGCCGCTCGTCGGCAGGGAGCAGGACGAGGTCGGTCACCCCTTGATCGCTCCCTCGCCGACCCCGCGGAAGAACTGCTTCTGCAGGGCGACGAACAGGACGAGCACCGGGATGATCGCGATGATGGTGCCCGCGGCGATCAACCGCTGGTCGGCGGAGAACTGGCCGTCGAGGAAGACCAGACCGACGGTGAGGGTGAACTTCTCCGGGTCCCGCAGCACGATCAGCGGCCACAGGAAGTCATCCCAGGCGGCCATGAAGCTGAAGATGGCCACGACCGCGAGCGATCCTCGCGCCGACGGCAGCGCCACGTGCCAGAACAGTTGCCACTCGTTGGTGCCGTCGACCCGCGCCGCTTCCTCGAGCTCGGGGTGGAGGGACATGAAGGCCTGGCGCATGATGAAGATCGACAGCACGGTGACCGCGATCGGCAGGGCCGCGCCGGTGAGGGTGTTGATGAGGTTCAGGTCGCGCGCCACGAGGAAGACCGAGATCATGATCACCTCGAAGGGGATCACGAGCGTCGCGACCATCGCAGCGAAGAGCGGTTCACGCCCCCGGAAGCGCATGCGGGCCAGGGGGTAGCCCGCCATCGCGCCGAACAGGCAGTTGCCGATCACGACCAGCAGGGCGACGTACCCCGAGTTGGTCAGGTAGTTCAGCAACGGCAGCGACCGCATCACCTCGAGGTAGTTGCCGAGCGTGGGGTCCGCGGGGATGAACTCGGGCGGGAAGGCGAAGATGTTCTCCGCCGGCCCCTTCAGGGACGTGGAGATCTGCCACAGGAAGGGTCCCACGGAGATGACGAGCACGAAGAGCAGGAGCGCGTAGCGGCCGGCCCGGCCGAGGACGCGGCGGCGACGGGCCCGGCGGCTGGCCTCGACGATGTCGGAGCCGGAGGGTCGGGACGCGTCCGGGACGGTTCCCGGTGCCAGGGGGGTGCTCACGGGTTCGCCCTCCGTCGCGTGATGATCTGCGAGACGAGCGTCAGGCCGAAGACCAACAGGAACAGCACGAGGCTCATCGCCGACGAGTAGCCCAGCTCGAGACCGGAGAACCCCCGCTGGTAGATGTAGAGGACCAGCGTCTCGCTGGCACGGTTGGGTCCGCCACCGGTCAGCACGAGCGCCTCGGTGAACACCTTGATGGCGTTGATGGTGACCAGCGTGCCGACGAGCACCATCGTCGGGCGCATCAGTGGCAGCGTGATCGACCAGAACCGACGGATCGGACCGGCACCGTCCAGCGCGGCGGCCTCGTACAGGTCCTGGGGGATGTTCTGGAGACCGGCGATGTAGATCACCATGTAGTACCCGAGGCCCTTCCAGATGGTGACGATCGACACGCTGATCATCACCAGGGCCGGATCGGACAGCCAGCGCACCGGCTCGTTGATCATCCCGAGCCACTCAAGGACGAAGTTGACCAGACCGTCGCTGCGCAACATCCAGCCCCAGATGAGCGCCGCGACGACCATCGAGGCGACCACGGGGGAGAAGAACACCACCCGGAAGAAGGTCATGCCCCTGAGCTTCGCGCTGACGAGCAGCGCGATGAGCAAGGGCAGCACGACCAGGGCCGGGGTGACGATGACCGTGAACACGGCCGTGTTGCCGAAGGCGTTCCAGAAGAAATCGTCACCGGCGAGCCGGCGGAAGTTGTCCAGCCCCGTGAAGCCGCCGCCGCGCAGCGTGTGCGTGTCGGTGAAGGCCAGGGCGGCGGTGTTGACCACCGGCCACCACAGGAACACCGCGAGCAGCAGCAGGGAGGGCGCCAGGAACAGCCAGGGCGTGTACCAGCGTCTGCCGATCATGACCGGTCCTTGCCGCTGCCCGGTGGAGCGCCCGGGGCCACGCGCGTTGGGGGGTTCGCGTGACCCCGGGCGGGGTCGTCAGCCGGCGCGACGCCCGAGGATGTCGTTCACCTCGGCGGTCGCTGCCTCGAGGGCCTCCTCGGCGGTGACATCACCGAGGATCGCGGACTGGACGTTGGAGATGACCGCGTTGTTGAACTCCTCGTCGACCACCACCGGTCGCAGGTTCGCCGCCTGCGGCAGCTGTTCCGCGGCCACGGAGATCGCCTCGGCGAACTCGGCATCCTCGGCGTCCGGGTCGGTGAACATCGGGTCGTCGAGCGCGTCGACGATGCTCGGGAAGATGAGCACCTCCTCGGCGAAGGCCAGCTGGTTCTCACCGTTGGTCATGAACTGCGCGAAGGCGTGGGCGAGGTCGGGGTTCTCCGTGGTCTCGGGGACAAGCAGGCCCATGACCGACATCCCGGTGACACCGGCGGGACCGGTGATCTGGGGCGCCACACGGGTCTCGGCGGCGATGTCGGGCGCGTTCTCCTCGATGATGTCGAGGAAGTTCGGGCCGGTCGGGAACAGCGCGATCTCACCGGCCTGGTAGGCCTCGATCTCCTGGCGGTGCCCCTCGGTGACCGCGTCGGGGCTGATGGCGCCGTCCTCGTAGAGCGAGCGCAGCTGCTCGACGTGGGCGACCGCCTCGGGGGTGTTGAAGGTGGCCTCGGTCGCGTCCTCGTTGGTGATCTCCACCCCGAGCTTGACCAGGTCGATGA
Source organism: Nitriliruptoraceae bacterium (assembly GCA_046541215.1). GTDB lineage: Bacteria > Actinomycetota > Nitriliruptoria > Nitriliruptorales > Nitriliruptoraceae > T1Sed10-7. Next base: position 1,761 of record JBKHDS010000108.1, on the reverse strand, counting down.
CGAAGCGGTTCTCCAGCGCCGGGTGCAGCCCGCGGACGTCGGTGTTCTCGGCGACGGTGCGGGCGGTCTCGAACAGCTCCTCGAAGGTCTCGGGTGCCGCGTCGGGATCGAGGCCCGCCTCCTCGAGCAGCTGGGCGTTGTACATCGTGACCTCGGTCGACAGGTACCAGGGGTAGCCGAAGGCACCGTCGATGCCGGGGTAGCGGAAGGAGTCCCAAGCGCCCTCGACGTAGTCGTCGCGGACGTCCGCGGCGGCCTCATCGAGGTTGACGAACTGCCCCTCGACCGCGAGCGGGAAGGACAGGTCCGGGTTGAGGTTGATGACGTCCGCCAAGGTGCCCGCCGAGGCATCGGCGAGCAGGCGCTCCTGCGCACCCTCGAAGGGGACGTCGACCCACTCGATCGTCGTGTCGGGGTGCTCCGCCTCGAAGGCCTCGATCACCCCTTCGATGTACCCGTCGAAGGTCGGTGACAGCTGCAGGGTGGTGAAGGTGATCTCTCCGCTCAGCGCGGCCGGCTCACCGTCCTCCTCGCCCTCGTCCGCACCGTCGTCGGCGTCCTCGTCCGTGCCGTCGTCCTCGTCCGTGCCATCCTCGTCCGGCTCCTCGGCGTCGGGCTCGTCGTCGGGCTCGTCCACCTCACCGGCCGTCCCGCACGCGGCGAGCACGACCGTCAACGCGATGAGCGCGGCCAGCGGGCCCCGCCTGGTTCGGTACATGGCCTTGCTTCTCATCGGGCACTCCCTGGGTCCTCGGTCGCCCCACCTGGCCGACCGGTCGTCGGCCCAGTCTGGACCGGCGCGGAGAAGTTGTCAATACCAATAGGGACATGGCGGACCTCATCGCTTCCAGAAGCGGGCATGATGCCCCCGATGGTCGCGTCAGACCCGCCCTATGGCGCCGGGACGGGCCGTGTGGTAGATACCAGACTGCCTCCTCACGTGCGTCAAGCGACAGGAGCCGACGTGGCCGACGCAGCGGGTGACCCCTACCCGGGCTCCGACGGCGAGCTCCGCCCCTCCCCGAAGTACGCGCAGGTGCGCGACGGGGTCCTCAAGCTGATCGCCGACCTCTCCGCCGGTAGCCCGATCCCTCCCGAGCGGGTGCTGTCCGAACGTTTCGGTGTCTCACGCGTGACGTTGCGCCGTGCGGTGGACGACCTGGTGCGTGAGGGGCTGCTGATCCGGCGACAGGGAAGCGGCACCTTCGTGGCTGCCGACAAGATCACCCAGCGCGTGTCCACCACCTCCTTCAGCGAGAACATGCGCCGGCGCGGCCTGGTGCCGAGCAGCCGGGTCCTGCGCTTCGGACGTGGTCCCGCCGGCGCGCGCACGGCCCGTCAACTGCAGATCTCGCCCACTGACGAGGTGGTGGAGTTCGTGCGTCTCAGGCTCGCTGACGGCGAGCCGATGGCGCTGGAGACCGTGGCGATCCCCGCCAGCCTCGTACCCGGCCTCACGCCCGAGGATCTCGCCCGTGGGTCGCTGTACGCCCTGCTCGACGAGCGCTACGGCCTGCGCATCGTGGCGGTCCGGCAGGTCATCGAACCGACCGTGACCTCCGGGAACGAGTCGAGCCACCTCGACCAGCCCCTGCACGCGCCGGCGCTGCTGGTCCGTACCACCGCACGCGACGGCAGCGGGCGCGTGCTGGAGTTCGCCCGCTCGCTGTTCCGGGGTGACCGTTACGCCATCGTGACCGAGGTCACCGCCGGGCCCGACGGGGACGCAGGCATCGAACTGTCGGGCGTCGTCACCCCCGA
>JBKHDS010000107.1:0-7351 GCA_046541215.1 Nitriliruptoraceae bacterium | reverse complement strand
ACATCCTGGTGCCCTTCGGGCTGGCTCGGACCGGCTCCGAGGTCGTGAACGCCGCAGCGATCGAGGCCGCCCTCTTCTACTTGATCGCCTACGCCGTGATGAACATCGGCGCCTTCGGGGTCGCGATCGCCGTCGAACGCAGGACGGGTCTGCGTTCGATCGCGGACTACGCCGGGCTGTCGAGCCGCGGGCCGTTGCTGGCGATGGGCATGACCGTGTTCCTGCTCAGCCTCGGTGGCGCTCCGCTCACGGTCGGGTTGTGGGCGAAGTTCGCGATCATCGAAGCGATCGCGGTCGAGATCACCGTGTTCGGCGTCATCCTTGCCGCCTTCCTCGTCCTCAACTCGGTCATCGGGTTCTTCTACTACCTGCGGGTCGTGCGGACCATCTGGATGGACGCCGCGCCAGCCGGCCTGCCACGGCTGCAGCCGGGGTTCAACCTCTCAGCGGTGGTCCTGGTGCTGATGGTCGGCACCGTCCTCCTCGGCGTCCTGCCCGGCCTGGTGACCGATCTCTCGAGCGCGATCAGCCTCCTGGCCGCCGGCTGATCGCAGGCGCCGCTCTGCTCCGTGCTCTTGCGCCCGCCTGCCGTCAGTGTCGGTCGGGTAGGCGTTCAGCACCGAACCGCCCCGGCGGCGCTCGGGTTGGCCGTGCAGCGCCGGACGGGTCCACGACTTTCGGGTTGGCCGTGCAGCGCCGGACGGTTCCAGCGACGCTCGGCTTGGCCGTGCAGCGCCGGACGGGTCCAGCGACGCTCGGGTAGGCGCGCAGCGTCGAACGGCCCCGGTGGCGGTCCGCTGGTCCGCGCAGAGCCGGACGGCCCCCGGCGGCGCTCGGGGTGGCCCCGCAGCGTCGAACGGCTCCGGTGGCGGTCCGCTGGTCCGCGCAGAGCCGGACGGCCCCCGGCGGCGCTCGGGGTGGCCCCGCAGCGTCGAACGGCTCCGGTGGCGGTCCGGTAGGCCGTGCAGCATCGGACAGATCCGGCGGCGCTCGGGTCGGCCGTGCAGCATCGGACGGGTCCCCGTGGCGGCTGGGCAGGCGGCGCGACGCTCACGACAACCGCCTGCCGCCGGTCAGGCCACCGGCCGGCCGGGTGGCGCCCGGGGTGGGACATGGCCCTCCCCGATGCTCGGTGAGGCGACGGTGTCGTCGGGACGGCCCGCGTCGGGAGACTCAGACTCTGGGGGAACAGACCGTCCTTCGGGGTCCTGGCGGAGCCGTTCCCGCGGGTTCCCGTAAGGCGGATTCGGACCTGATCGGGGTCTCTGCTGCTCCTCTGGCAGCCGTGCATCGGCACCTGACCGGCTGCGGTCTGCATGGCTCCCGCGCGAGGTGCGTGCCTCGATGGCGTCCCGCGGCTGACCTCGCCCGGTGCCCGCCAGGCCCGCGGCAGCAGGTGGTCCGCTGGACACGACCGGAGGAGGGTGTGGCTCAAGCGGATGGTGAGCCGGTTGCTCGGTGCGGACCGGGAGCGGGATCGTGACGGCGTCCCGCTCCAGCGCCGCGCTCCGCGGGCCCGCACCGGGCAGGCGCACACCTGGGAAGGTGACCGAGTCCCCGTCGATCCGGACCGCGCGATCGCCAGCGTCGAAGGTGCGGTGATGCCGGCGGCACAGGAGCATGGCGTTGGCGGGGGACAGCTTGCCGTCATCGGCGTAGGCGTCCGCACCGTGCGCGACATCGCACCAGGATGCGGGAGCATCACAGCCCGGCCAGACGCAGCCACCGTCCCGGATCAGCAAGGCGCGCCAGAGCCCGAGCGGGACGGTGCGTACGACGCCGCTGACCTCGATCGGTGTGCGGTCGGCATCGAGGACCAGCCGGACCAGCTGCGAGTCAGCGACCAAGGACCTGAGTTCGGCGCCGCTGACGGTCTGTCCAGAGCCAACGAGCGTGCCGGTGACGTCCGTGGGAGCGTCCTCCAGTGCGGCGAGGTCCGCCGCACTCATCGTGACGATCACCTGCGGTCGGACCCCGTGCGAGGTCGGAGCCGCCCCGGAACGCAGGGCTGCCTCACAGAGTTGCTCGAAGGCATCAGCCCCGCGCTGCCCGGGTGTGCGGTGCTCGTTCGGGGTGTCGGGGCGCCGGAAGGCGCGTACGGCGAGGCGGACCCGCTCCGCAGCGACACCGTAGAAGGCGCCGGAGACGGCAAGACCCCCGTCGTCGGTGTCCGCTGCCCGGAAGGAGCGCCGGGCGTGCTGACGACGTTCGTCCCGCGCGAGCGCCGGTGACTGCTCGCGACCGAGGATCGCCCGAGCGTGACGTCCGAAGGTGACCGGATCGTGCTGCCGTGCGAGCTCGAGGAGTTCCGCTTCGACCGCCGCACGGCGATCGAGCGGGACCTCCGCGAGGATACGCGCGATGGTCTGGGCCTGGCCGGCGTCGAGGTCACCAGCGCGCATCGCTGCCCCGGTCGCCCGATGATCCGCGGCCGCGCGGCCTGCGTCCAGCAGTCGCTTCGCCTGTGTCGGAGCGAGGCGTTGCTGGCGGCTGAGCTGCCGCTGGTGGTCGTTGAGGACCACGCCAGCGTCCTCGGAGGAGCGCTGGCGAAGCGCGGCGCGCTGGGCCGCCGCGAAGACGCGCGCTCGAACACCGTCCAGTTGCCGCAGCAGGCGCGGTAGCTGACCAAGGAGCGTCTCGAGTTGGTCGGGTGCGAGGTCCTCCACCTCGACGCACGCGAGGGCCTCCAAGGCCGCCTCGGCGGCGCCGAGGCGCGCAACGACCACGTCCCGGCTGCCTGATCCGGCTGCCGCGGTGGCCGCAGCGACCACGTCCCGGCTGCCTGATCCGGCTGCCGCGCTGGCCTTCCCTTCCTCGTGCACCTGGAGTCCTGACCCGCCCCCGGGTCGGTCGTCCTCGTGGGTGCGACGGTAGCAGAACATACGTTCGATACAAGCCTGATCCTTCGGATCGCGCGCTCTGCGCGCCACATTGCGCGATAGCGGGAGGCACGGGACTCGTGAGGCCGGGCAGCGGGCGTGGCCAGCCGCTGCGTGCCCAGCACCGAACCTGCTACGAGAGGGAGCAAGGCTGTTGCGCGGCCAGCACCCAAGGCACGGCAGGCGGGGTCCGTCGCTGGGTACCGTTCCAGCGGATCCCGCGAACACCGCGGCCCGCGGGGTGGCCACACCCTCCGGGAACCCGTGACACCGTCGTTCCTGATCCATCCCGATGAGAGCTCGGAGGCTCCACCGATGTTCAAGAGCGCGAAGACGTTCGTCCTCCTGGCAGCCCTGAGCGGCGTGCTGCTGTGGATCGGCGCGATGCTCGACGCCGGCACCGGCTCGAACACCTTCCTGACGCTGATGCTCGTGGTCTCGCTCGGGATGAACGCGGTGAGCTACTTCTACTCCGACCGCATCGCGGTCCGCATGGCGGGCGGGCAGCCTCTGGACCCAGCCCGACACCGTGACATCATCGAGATCGTCGAGCGTCTGGCGGCCAAGGCGGGGGAGCCGATGCCCCGGCTCTACCTCAGCCCCTCGCCCCAGCTCAACGCCTTCGCGACCGGCAGGAACCCGCGCAACGCTGCGGTCGTGGTGAACCAGGGGCTCTACGACGCCCTCACCGACGACGAGCTCGAGGGTGTGCTCGGGCACGAACTCCAGCACGTCTACAACCGGGACATCCTCATCGGTTCCGTCGCCGCAGCGATCGGCACGATGATCACCTACCTCGCCTTCGCGCTGCGGTGGATCCCGTTCCTCGGCTCGGGCGAAGATGATGGCCCCAACCCCCTGGTCGCACTCGCCGTATCGATCGTGGCACCGATCGTCGCGATGATCATCCAGGCGTCCATCACGCGTTCACGTGAGTCGCTCGCCGACCACACCGGCGCGGAGCTGACGGGCAAGCCGCTGGCGCTCGCGAGCGCGCTCGCCAAGCTCGAAGCCGGGGCGAACGACCCACGACGGTTGCGTGCCGGTGCGACGAAGGCGGAGACGAACCCCGCGATGCAGCACCTGTTCATCGCGGCACCCTTCGGCGGACGCGCAGCGAGCCGGTTGTTCTCCACCCACCCGCCGATCCCGGAGCGGATCGCCGCGCTGGAGGAGCAGGCGCGGCGTATGGGACAGCTCGGACCAGGCCAGCGACTGATCTGACCTCGCGGGCTCGTCAGGGACGCGCCGCGTGAGATAGCCCGGTCCGGTCCGGTGGCTGGCCCGGTCCGGTGGCTGGTGCGGTCCGGTGGCTGGTGCGGTCCGGTGGCTGGTGCGGTCCGGTGGCTGACCCGGTCCGATGGCCGGTGCGGTCCGGTGGGCGAGCACGCGGCTGGCCGGGCGCCGCGGCCCTCTCGGGACGCCCGTCGTCCCGAGCTCAGCTGCCCGCCGGGCTGGGCGCATCATCACGCTCGGCTTCCCGCCGGATCCACCAGGTGACGAGCCCGATCATGGCGGTGAACAGCACGACGCCGATGGCGGTGAGCCACACCCCGCCCTCCTCGTACGCCCGCCCGAGCGCGAGCCCCACCCCGACCGCCAACGCGAACCCGAGCACCGACCCGACGGCATCCGCGACGAGGTACCGGCGCGGGGACACCGCGGAGGTACCGGCAGCCGCAGCCAGGACCGTCGGCGGCATGGCAGCGATCCGGCCGATGACCGCGATCGCGGGGCCGCGACGGGCCAGGACCCGCTGGGCGAGCTCGAGCTGCTGCGGGGGCACCGAGCGGTGCAGCCATGCGGGACCGGTCTGATCCCGCAGCGCGGTCCGGTAGGCCCGACCAACGACGAAGAACGCGGACACCGCGAGCACGCCGAGCGGGAGGTAGGCGAGGAGCAGAGGTAGCACCCCAGGCTCCCCGAGGTAGCGGGTCTGGCCGCCACCGACGAGCAGGAACTCCTTCTGCGGGCGAACCAGCACCAGCCACGTGATGTGGTCGCGCAGGAGGAACGGGATCGCGGGTACCGCGGCGAGCGGGATCGCGAAGCGCAGCACCACCACCGCCAGGGCCACCCGTCGCCATGCGTTCGCCACCGGCGGGACGTCGTGCTCGACCTCCCCTGGAGCACCTGAGGAATCGCCCGAACGAGGCGGGTGGGCGGCCGCCGCTGCCTCGGTGCCGACCTCGGCACCTGCCGCGGTCGCAGGCCGCTCCGCGCGTACCTCCGAACCGGCTGCTGGAGCGCGCCCGTCTGCACCCGCCGCGGTCGCCGGTGCCTCGGCGTCGATCGCCGCGCTCTCCTCAGGCGGCACCGCCGAGGTGGGTTCGTGCTGCTGCTGCGCGTTCATGCGGCGACCTCCGCGGGCCGCGGCTGACAGGTCTCACAGACGTAGACCCACCGCCCGGCCAGGTCGTAACGGCGGATGTCGCGGTCGCAGCGCCGGCAGACCTGCTGGCGGTAGACATAGGTCGTCTCGCCGGCGCGCATCCGGGATCGGGGACGACCGATCTCGGCGGGGTCAGTGGTGATGATGCGGCGCTCGCGGACGCCACGGCGCATCCAGGTCACGAGCGTGGCCCACACCGCATCGAACCGCTCCCGTTCGAGCGCGCGAGCCGGCAGCTCCGGGTGGATGCCGTGCACGAAGAGGACCTCGGCGCGGTAGACGTTGCCGACGCCGGCCAGCACCTTCTGATCCATCAACGCCCGGCCGATCCCGACGGAGCGGCGCTCGAGCGCCGCGAAGGCCCGGTCGGGATCGGCGTCGGCGCGGATCGGGTCGGGTCCCAGTCTCGCCACGAGGGAGGCCACCTCCACCTCGGTGAGCAGCTCACAGGCCGTCGCTCCGACCAGGTCGGCGGTGCGGTCCGGACCGACCACGCGGTAGCGCACCGTCTCACGGGATGCTGGCGGTGGGTTGTCGTGGCCGTGGAACCGACCGAACAGGCCGAGGTGGATGTGCACCAGCCGCCCGTCGGCGTAGCGGTGGAGGAGGTGCTTGCCGTAGGCGTCGGTGTCGGCGAGCACCTGCCCGTCGAGCTGCGCGGCCGCCTCGGCGAACCTGCCCTGCGGCGAGCTGACCTGCACGGGTGAGCCCGCGAACCAGGCGGCATGATCCCGCGCGAGCCGGTGGATCGTGTGTCCTTCGGGCACCGCGCCGACCTCCGGGCTCGTCCCTCACCGTGCCTGTGGCACCCGCCCTCGCCGATCCGGCCAACGCAGGCATGCGCAAGAGCTTCGGAGCCGAGCGGTGGACCTACTTGTAGTTCGTGAACCGCAGCGGTGCGTCGTGGTCCTTGGCCTGCACCATGCGCTGGATCTCCTGGAGGTCGTCGCGCTTCTTGCCCGCGACGCGGATGCGGTCACCCATGTTGGTCGGGGTGACCTTCAGCTTCGTGGCCTTGATGTCCTTGACCAGTTGCTTGGCGAGGTCCGCCGGCAGGGTGGTCACGAGCGCGACGTCGATGCGCGAGCGGCCACCGCTGACGTCGCGCGGGTCCTTGACGTCCAGCGCCTTGAGCGAAACCTTGCGCTTGACGCACTTGTCCCGGAGCACCTCGAGCGCCGCGCGGGCGCGGTCCTCGCTCACGGACTCGACCTGGATCGCCTCCTCGCCGGCCCAGGCGATCACGGTGTCGGTGTCCTTGAAGTCGAACCGGGTCGCTACCTCCCGGGCGGCCTGGTTGATCGCGTTGTCGACCTCCTGGCGGTCGACGCCTGCCTCGATGTCGAAGCTGGACTCAGCCACGGTGGTCTCCTTGGGGTCGTGGGCGCCGGCAGGGTACTGGTCGTCCGTTTGCCGACCGGTGCTCCAGGTGCGTACCCTGCGCCCTCCGCGCCGCAAGGCTCGGCCCGGAGGGATACCCGAGTGGCCAAAGGGGTCTGGCTGTAAACCAGATGGCTTCGCCTTCGCAGGTTCGAATCCTGCTCCCTCCACCAGCACGCAGCCCCCGCCCAGAGGTCACCCGCCGGTTCGCCGGTGCGAGCCGACCGGGCTACGCTGCGCGCCCGTACGCCCTGGTAGCTCAGTCGGCAGAGCGCTTCCATGGTAAGGAAGAGGTCCGCGGTTCGATTCCGCGCCAGGGCTCGTCTCCCGCTCCGTGTCCGATGGAGCGGGCCCGGCGGCGTAGCTCAGGGGTAGAGCAAGCGACTCATAATCGCTGTGTCGGTGGTTCAAGTCCACCCGCCGCTACGACACAGGGTCCTCCACCTCCCCTCCGGGCGGCCGGAGGACCTTCCGTGTCTGTAGGCTTCCCTCCTGCAGTACCCCCGGCGCTCGTCGACCAACGAGAGCGCCGTACCCCCGGGTGGGGTACACACCGGCGGTATCGCGGTCCGCGATGGCCGGTCGAGCCCGGGTCCGCCACGGCCCCGCCACCCGACGACGTCGACTCACGAGGAGCACCACGCGATGGCCAAGGAGAAGTTCGAGCGGACGAAGCCGCACATGAACATCGGGACGATCG
>JBKHDS010000106.1:0-7355 GCA_046541215.1 Nitriliruptoraceae bacterium | reverse complement strand
GGAGCCGGCGGTGTCAACCAGCGACGTGGCGGACGCTGCCGCGCCCGAGGCTGCCCCGGAGCCCGAGCCGGAAGCGGAGCCGGAGCCGGAGGAGCCGGAGCCGGAGCCGGAGGAACCTGTGCTGGCAGCGGAGCTGGACCCGGAGCCGGAGGAACCGGAGCTGGCAGCGGAGCCGGACCCGGAGCCGGAGGAACCGGAACTGGCAGCGGAACCCGAGCCGGAGCCTGAACGGGGGCCGGAGCCGGAAGCACAGCCCGAACCTGAGCCCCAGCCGGACCTGGAGCCGGAGCCGGAGCCGGGACCGGAGCTCGAGCCGGAGCCGGAACCCGAGCCCGAGCCGGAGCCGGAGCCCGAGCCCGCCCCGTCGCCGCTGCTGCTCGAGCCGGTGCCGGTCGCCCAGGCCGACCCCCACCTGATCGGTCTGCGCCGGGCGCGCACGGACGCCACCTCGACGCTCGAGCAGCCCTTCGGCCTCGTTCCCTACCTCCCGCGCGAGGTCGATGCCGCGCTCGACGAAGCACTGCAGCCGTCCGCCCTCCGCGCGACGGCGGGCCTGGTCGTCGCGAGCGGGCCGGCACGCTCCGGGGTCACCCGGACGCTGTGGGAGGCGCTCAGACGGCACGCCCCGCAACGGGTGGTCCTCGCGGTGCGCGCGCCGGTGGTGGGAGCCCACGATCCCGCCCTCGCCACCCCGCTCGAAGCGCTCGTGGACGACCTCGAGGGGTCACCCTCCCCGGCCCTCGGCGCGCCGCTCGTGTGGATCGACGACGCGCACGCCCATCTCGGTCGCGGCCTGGACCTGCACACCCTCGACCGGCTCGTGACCGCGCTGCCGGGCTGCATCGTGGCGTTGACGCTGCGTGCGGAGCGCATGGACCTGCCCGAGCTCGTCCCTGACGTGACGGAGCGGTGGCTCGCGCAGCTCGCGAGCGACCACCTCGTCCCTGCGGAGCTGAGCGACGCGGAGCTCGGCGCCGCGCTGGTGCGGTTCCCGGCCGCGACCCTGGATCGCGGGCTGCGCGAGCTCGCGGCGTGGCTGACCGGGCCGGGGCCGGAGCCGTCGGGAGCGGCCGATGACGCGGCTACCGACGGCGGCGGTCCGGACACCGCGACGAGCCGTGGGCAGGACGCGACCGCCGGGGCGGGAGCAGCCGCCGGGCGGCGGGCCAACGAGCGGCTGCTCGGTGTCGCCGGGCTGCTCGCCCAGGTCGGTCTGCCGGCCATCGTTCCGGTCACCCTGCTCCGGGACGCCGCGGCGCTGGCGGACCCCGAGCTGCCCGATCGCCTCGGTCTTGAGCCGTGGCTCTCCCCGTGGTTGTCGGAGCCAGGATCGCGACCGCCAGGTGCCACGAGCCCCACGGCCGACCCCACCGAGGCGTCCGACGCACCGGCGGAGGCGTCCAGCGAGGCGTCCGACGCGCCGGCGGAGGCGTCCAGCGAGGGGTCCGATGAGCCGGTGGAGATGTCCCGCGACGGGTCGGACTGGGTCGTCATCGCCTCCGTGACCGCCCGGGTCGCCCCGCCCCTGGACGCCACCGAGCTCGCGCTCGCGGTCGGGGTGCTGGCCGAGCGGCTCGGTCCCGGCGACGTGCTCACCCTCGGTCGGGGCCTGCTGCGAGCCGGCGAGGATGCCGAGGCGCAGCACGCCTGGGAGCGCCTGGCCGCGCGACGGGCGGTGCCCGGAGCCGAGGAGGCCGCCGTCGCCGCCGCGCTCCACCTCGGCATCCTGCATGAGCGCCACAGCCGGACCGAGCACGCGATCGCGGCCTACCGGCTCGCCGCGGAGGCGAGCAGCGCTCCCCTCACCCCGCTCGCCTGGTTCCACCTCGGCGGGATCCTGGAGGTCGCCGGGCAGGGGGAGGAGGCGGCGACCGCCTACGGACGGGCGCTGGTCGCCGGCCATCCCGATGCCTCACCGCTGGCCGCTTTCAACCTCGGTTGGCTGCACGAGCAGGCCAAGCGCGTCGAGGAAGCCATCGACCACTACCAGCTCGCCGTGGACAGCGAGCATCCCGACGCGGCCCCCATGGCGGCGTTCAACCTCGGCTGGCTGCTGGAACGGCAGCGCCGGCGTCGGGAGGCCGAGCAGCTCTACCGGGCCGCGATCGACAGCGGCCACCCCGACATCGCGCCCATGGCGGCCGTCAGCCTCGGCGTCCTGCTCGAGCGCCTTCAGCGGGCACGGGAGGGCCGACGGTTCCTGGAGCAGGCCGCCGCGAGCGGCCACGAGGAGGCGGCCGCGGCCGCGAAGCTCAGGCTGAAGGGCACGCGTCGTCGGTGACCACGGGTGGAGGCTCGGTCGCGTGCGTCCCCGGCGGCCGCGCCCGGCTGAGGACCGCGATGGCAACTTCAGGTAGCGCGGAGCGGCGGTGACCGCCTAGTGTTCCGTCACCGTAGGTAACCCTGACCACAGAATCGCACCCCACACCGAGCCTGCGAGGCCCCCGCGACGAGCCCCCGGGCGATGCCGCGAGAGGGAGACCTCCACGCTCGAGGTGGGCCGGCTAGGGGACCTGCGGACAACGCAAGGCCGACAGGGAGCTTGATGCGTCGTACCGGATCCGGGGGAGCAGGGGTAGCGGGGGCCGTGGTCGCGGTCCCGTGCGGCTCGTGGCGGCCGCGCCGGTCGGTCGCGCTCGCGCTGGGTGCGATCGTCATGCTGACGGCCTGCAGCGACGAGGAGCTCCGCGACGCCGAGGGCACGGTCGTCAACGCCGGCACCGCCTCGGTGTTCGAGCTGCAGGCCGGTGACTGCCTCGCGCCGGCGCCGGAGCTGACCGGCGAGGTGTCGGACCTGCCGGTCGTGCCCTGTGACGAGCCGCACACCCAGGAGGTGTTCGGCGTCGTGCAGCACCCCGACGACAGCTATCCCGGGGCGGAGGCGGTGGCCGCCTGGGCGGACGGCGCCTGCCTCACCGAGCTGGAGTCGACGCTCGATCTCACCCTGGACGATGGGGTCTTCGTCAGCTATCTCCTGCCCACCTTCGACGGCTGGAACACCGACGGCGACCGTGACGTGGTCTGTGTCCTGGTCTTCCCAGCCCAGGACGCCATGACCGGATCCTTCGTGGCTGGCACCGCCGACATCGAGCGGGTCGAGCCGCTGCCGCCGCAGGTCGACGAGCCGTCGGACGACCCGTCGGAGGAGCCGGCGCCCGAGGACGACGCACCGAGCGACGCATGAGGACCCGACCGCTCAGCAAGGAGCCGCGCTGATGCCGCCGATCGTGACCATGGGAGCCCTGCTGACCTGTTCCTTCGGGGTCGCGCCCGCCTCGCTCGTCGTGACCCCGGAGAACCGGGTCAGCGCCGGCCCCCTGCCGGCCGCCACGATCATGGACAACATCCCGCTGAAGAACATCATGCCCTTCGGGATGTGCACGTCGCTGAGCAACCCGACGGTGGCCTCCGCCACGGCTGCCGCGCTCGGGGTCCTGACCCCGATGCCGTGCGTGCCGGTCATCCCCGCGCCCTGGGCCCCCGGCTCTCCGACCGTCTCCTACGGCGGCAAGCCGACCCTGACCTCTGCCTGCCAGGCGCAGTGCGCCTACGGGGGTGTCATCACCATCTCCAGCCCCGGCCAGACGAGCGTCCAGGCCGCTTGAACCGCAGACCTCGACCGACCACCACCGAGCCAAGGAGAGCGCCACACCCGGAGTCGACCCGGTCCGAGGGCTCGACCGATCGTCGTCGCTGCAGCGTCACCGACGCGATCCGTCGTGATCACGACCAGCACCACCACCACGCACGACCTGACCTGACACAGGACCTGACCGACGCACGAGTTCCTTCGGAGGAAACGCATGCCGAGTTACCTGACCCCAGGGGTGTACATCGAGGAGGTGCCGTCCGGCTCCGCTTCGCTGTCCGCCGGTGCGACCGCGATCGCCGCGTTCGTTGGCTTCACGGAGAAGGCCCCCGACGACGATCCCAACGACCCGGACGGCCTCAAGCCGCGCCTGGTCACCAACTGGCAGCAGTTCGAGTCGCTCTACGGCGGCTTCGTCCCCGGCGCGATGCTGCCCCACGCCGTCTACGGGTGGTTCCTCAACGGTGGGTCGGTCTGTTACATCGTCCGCATCCCGCACAACCGTGCGTCCGAGGAGCCGGGCCAGCTGAGCCTGCCCGCAGCCGACCGAGCGCTGGGCAGCGTGCTGGAGTTCGAGTCGGTCGGACCCGCCGATGGGCTGTCCATCTCCATCGCGCCCACCGAGGTCGAGGCGGAGGAGGGGGAGGAGCCCACGCCCGCCTTCGACCTGTCGGTGCTGCAGGACGGCGTGGTCATCGAGAGTTACGCCAACCTCACCCTGACCGACGGCCCGACCAACGTCGCCACGGCTGTCAACGAGGCGTCCGAGCGGGTCAAGGTCGCCACCAAGGTGGAGATCACCGACGACCTCGACCTCACCCTCGCGATGCCGAAGGCCGGGACCTACGCGGTCACCCCGGCCCCGCGCGAGCCCGTCGAGGTCAAGGCGCCGGCCTTCGCCGGTTCCGAGACGAAGCGTCAGGGCATCAACGGTCTCGTCATCGCCGACGACGTCACGATGGTCCTCGTGCCGGACCTGGTCACCGCCGCCACCAAGGAGGACGGCACGATCGACCTCGGCATGTGGAAGTCGGTCCAGACCGCGCTGATCAACCACTGCGAGGCGCAGGCCAACCGCGTCGCGGTCCTCGACGCCCCGCCCGGGATGAGCGTCCAGGAGATCAAGGAGTGGCGCTCGGACGTCGCGATGTACGACTCCGCCTTCGCGGCGCTGTACTACCCCTGGATCAAGGTCGCCAACCCCGTGCCGACCAACGGCGACGACGAGATCCTCGTCCCCCCGAGCGGTCACATGGCCGGCCTGTGGGCCCGGGTCGACGAGACCCGCGGGGTGTGGAAGGCACCTGCGAACGAGATCGTCCGCGGCGCCCTCGACGTGGAGCGGCCGATCACGAAGGCCGAGCAGGGCCTGCTCAACCCGATCGGGATCAACTGCATCCGGCCCTTCGGGACCCGCGGCATCCGGGTCTGGGGCGCGCGCACGCTGTCCTCGGACCCCGACTGGCGCTACATCAACGTCCGCCGGCTGTTCAACATGGTCGAGCAGACCATCATGGACGGCACCCAGTGGGTCGTGTTCGAGCCGAACGACCAGAAGCTGTGGGAGGGTGTCAAGCGCACCGTCAGCGCGTTCCTGCGCGGGCTGTGGCGTGACGGCGCCCTGTTCGGCGCCACCGCGGACCAGGCGTTCTTCGTCAAGTGCGACGCGGAGAACAACCCGCCCGAGTCCATCGACGAGGGCAAGCTGATCGTCGAGGTCGGGATCGCGCCGGTGAAGCCGGCCGAGTTCGTGATCTTCCGGATCAGCCAGATCAAGGACAGCTCGGCCTAGGAGCCGGCCGGGGGTCGCCGACCACACCTGGAGCGGCGACCCCCGCACCAACCCGTGAGACCCAGCAGGACGAGGACAGGAACAGGACATGGCGAACGACCACGACCAGGAGTATCTCGGCTCACTGTTCGCCCTCGAGGTCGAGGGTGTGGAGATCGGGCGGTTCACCGGGGTGAGCGGACTCGGCTACGAAGCCGAGGTCGTCACCTTCCAGGACACGCTCGGCAACGGTGACATCATCACGCGCAAGCGGCCCGGACGGATCACCTACCAGGACATCACCCTGACCCGGGGCCTGTCGGCGGACAACGCGCTCGTCGACTGGTACCAGACGGTGCTGGACGGCGCGGTCGAGCGCAAGAACGGCTCGATCGTGATGTTCGACCCCTCCGGCGAGGAGAACGGGCGCTGGAACTTCGAGTCGGCCTGGATCAGCTCCTGGTCGGCCTCGGACCTCGATGCGGGCAGCGACGAGGTCGTCATCGAGGAGGTCGTGATCACCCACGAGTACCTCGAGCGCGTCACCTAGGCCGTCCGCGGCCCGGACCGGGTGAGCCGCCGCGCGCTCGCCCGGTCCTGACCACCCCCCTGGAGCCTGCATGCAGCAGCTGCGCACCGAGTTCCCCTTCACCCTCCCGAAGGGCTTCCTCGACGCGGACGGGAGACTGCACCGCGAGGGCACGATGCGCCTCGCGACCGCGCGCGATGAGCTCGAGCCACTCAACGACCCGAAGGTCTCCGGTCCCGACGACCCCTACCTCACCGTCATCGTGCTCGCGCGCGTCATCACCCGGCTCGGGTCGCTCACGCGCCTGAGCCCCCGTGACATCGAGGGGCTGTTCGCCGCCGATCTCGCCCACCTCCAGGACGTCTACGCGATCGTCAACTACGGCTCCGCGGCCGAGGTGGAGCGCCTGCTGGCCTCGGCGCGTGCCGGGGCCAGCCCGCTGGCTCCCTCCCAGCTCGACGAGGGGCCGATCGCCGGCCGGACCGGCGATCACGACCACCTCGAGCTGGGAGCGCGCGACCAGGACACCGACGAGCCGCCGGTGAGCGCGCCCGACCCGGGCTGGGACGCCGCGAGCGCCACGCCGGTCTCCGAGGCCGCTCGTTCCATGGCCGGTGGTGCCCGGCCGGCGGCGTCCCCGCTGGAGGACCGCGATGCTCAGCCGACCCCGGCCCGTGGCAGCCGCCGCAGCCGCATCGAGGAGGTCGGCCGCTCCAGCGGTGGAGGGGCCGGATGAGGCGCTACCCGACCGAGCAGCTGTGGGAGGAACTGACCGAGCTCGCCTACCACCTGCACTGGAGCTTCGGTGACCTGCTCGACCTGCAGCACCGTGACCGGGCGCGCCTGCTCGCCTCCGTCCGTGCCCTCAGGCGACAGGAGAGCTGAGCCGTGGCCCCCAAGGATCCTCACTTCCAGCTCGGAGGCGCCAACCGTGGCGTGTTCCTGGTGGAGATCGACGGCGTCGAGGTCGGTCGCTTCACCGAGTGTCAGGGCCTGCAGGTCGAGGTCGAGGTGGAGACCTTCACCGAGGGTGGGGTCAACGGCTTCGAGCACAAGCTCACCGGCCGCATGAGCTGGCCGAACCTCGTCCTCAAGCGCGGTCTGACCGTGGACAACCGGGTCTTCGGGTGGTTCCACGAGGCGGCGGGTGCGACCCCGGCCGGTACCGGCAAGGTCACCCGTGGGACGCTCGGCATCACCCTGCTCAACTCCCGGGGGGAGCGCCTGCGGACCTGGCGCGTGTACGACGCGATCCCGATCAAGTGGACCGGACCGACCCTGGCCAACACCGATGACGAGGTTCCGACCGAGGAGCTCGAGATCGCCCACCACGGTTTCGAGGCCGAGACGCTGGGCAGGTGAGATGAGCATCGACGACCCCACCGCCGAACCCCCGGTGCTCGTGCCGGTGGCCCGCACCGCCCGCGGCGTGCGGGCCGCGCGGCCGGTGCCGGCGGGCACACCGA
>JBKHDS010000105.1:0-7360 GCA_046541215.1 Nitriliruptoraceae bacterium | reverse complement strand
GCTCGCCGAGGCCCGGCAGCTCAGCGCGGCGTCCACGGTCGGGAACGGGGAGGTGGGAGCCCTCGTCGATCTGCTGTGTGCACTCGACCACGCCCAGGCCGCAGCGGCCCTGCTCGCCGAGCGGGTGGACCGCCACCAACTCGCCGAGCGCCGCACCGGCCTGACGCTCGAGTCCCTGCTCGCGTGCCAGGCGCCTCTGCCGGGGCCGGACCGGCGCCGGCTGCTGAGCTCGGCGCGACGGCTACGTCGGCTCCCCCACCTGGCTCGTGCGGTCCAGCACGGCCTGGTGCCCGGGACGGCCCTGACCGCACTCACCTCCGAGGCAGCCAGGCTGGATGCCGGCGTCCGGGACGACCTCGACGCAGGCTTCGCCGACCATCACCTGCTCGGACGGCTCGGCCCGGACGAGCTGGTGGACGCGACGCGTGATGCCGTCGATCGGCTCGCCCCGGCGCTGCGCGACCGCGACCAGCGACGTCCGATCGAGGACCGGTTCCTCGCCCTGCAGCCACGCCTGGACGGCAGCCTGACCGGCTACTTCGAGCTGGACCCGGAGTCCGGCGCGACGGTGCTCGAAGCGATCGAATCAGCCGCGCCACCTCCCGCCTCGGGGCCGCGTGACGTGACCGCCCACGCGCACGATGCGGCCGCGGGCGGCCCGGCCGTGCCGGGTGGC
Source organism: Nitriliruptoraceae bacterium (assembly GCA_046541215.1). Lineage (GTDB taxonomy): Bacteria > Actinomycetota > Nitriliruptoria > Nitriliruptorales > Nitriliruptoraceae > T1Sed10-7. The sequence goes on along the minus strand of JBKHDS010000105.1, from coordinate 6,684 downwards.
TGGGAACGGCGCTCCCGAGGACGCCAGCGCGCGGACGGGCTGGTCCGGATCGCCGAGGACCACCTCGCCGGGGTCCTGCCACCGCTCGAGACGGGTGCCAACACCGACGCTGACATGGCCGGCGGCGTAGCCGCCCGCATGGGCACCGCTACGGCCACGGGTGTGGGCACCGGCAAGGCCGCCGGTATCGCCGGTGTCGGCACCGGTGTGGGTTCCGGAGCCGGGCCAGACCAGCCGGCAGCGTCCACGCGAGCGCCTGCGCACGGCGACGAGCAGGTGCGCGCGTGCGGGTGCCGGACCCGTCGCGCCAAACCCCGGTTGCTGGTGCTCACCGACGTTGCCACCCTGACGGGCCATGACGAGCTCGCTGCGGCCTCCCAGGTGCTGTGGGCACAGGTCGGTCGCGCTCCGCGTCTGAGCCCGACCATGGTCCGCCGGCTCGCCTCCGATGCTGATCTGCAGCTGATCCTCCACGACGGTGGCGAGATCCTCGGCACGACGGAACCGACCGCGACGATCCCGGCCCCGGTACGGGCCGCGGTGCTGGCCCGGGACCGCGGGTGCCGCTTCCCCGGCTGCGCTGCGCCGGTGCGCTACCTCGACCTCCACCACGTGATCCCGCGCGAGGCCGACGGGCCGACCACCGTCGACAACCTCGTCGGGTTGTGTCGACGGCACCACACCGCGGTCACGCTCGGGCGCTGGCAGCTCTCGATGACCCCGGACGGGGTCGTGACGGTGCGCCGCGGCCGGCGGGTCGCGACCAGCGACCCCCCGCACCGGTGTCAGCTGCCGGTGCCGGTGGCCAGCGGCAGCCCGGCGGGCCGTTCGGCCGCCACGACCCGGCCGCCGCCCAGGCAGATCTCGTTCGTGGCGTCGTAGACCACCGCCGCCTGCCCGAGCGCAAGCCCGAACACCGGCTCCTCGAGCTCGAGCCGGACCCGCGCCGCACCGACGCGGTGGTCGTCGGTGCGCGTCGGCGTGGGCGCCGCCACACCGGCAGCCGCGGCGTCACCCGTGGCGGGCGCCACAGCCCGACGCCCGCCGGCATCGTCGCCGACCGGGACGACCCGGCCGGGCACGCTGCCGCCATGCGCACGGATCTGGACCCGCACCGGGCCCTCGGGCACGGCCCCGAGCGTCCAGGTCGGAACGTCCACCTCAGCCCACCGACAGGCGAGCTCCTCCCTCGGGCCGACCCGGACCGTCCGGCGCTCGGCATCGACGTCGGTCACGAACCGCCGCTCGTGATGGTCCAGCCCGAGCCCGCGCCGCTGGCCCACGGTGAACCGCCACACCCCGTCATGGGTCCCCAGCACCGAGCCGTCGGCGTCCACGATCGGGCCCGGCGCGGACGGCAACCGCTCGCCGAGGTAGCCCGCGGTGTCACCGTCGGGGATGAAGCACACGTCGTAGCTGTCGGGCTTGCTGGCGACCCGGAGGCCGAGCTCGCCCGCCAACGACCGGATGTCCTGCTTGGAGCGCTCCCCCACCGGCAGCAGCGTCCGCGCCAGCTGCGCGGGCGTCGCGACGTACAGGACGTAGGACTGGTCCTTCGAGCGGTCCGCAGCCCGGTGCAGCGCCACGCCGGGACCCGGCTCGGTGACCGGACGACCCGCCCGGCGCAGGCGCGCGTGGTGCCCGGTCGCCAGGGCGTCGAACCCGAGCGCGACCGCCCGATCCAGCAGGGCGGCGTACTTGACCCGCTCGTTGCAGGTCACGCACGGGTTCGGCGTGCGCCCGGCAGCGTAGGCCGCAGCGAACGGCGTCTGGACCTCCCGCTCGAAGGCCTCGCTCAGGTCCCACACGTAGAACGGGATGCCCAGCACCTGGGCGGAGCGCCGGGCGTCCTGGGCATCGTCCAGCGTGCAGCACCCGTGCCCGGGGACCTGCTCCTCGAGCGGCAGGTCGGCGAGCCTGAGGTGCACACCGGTCACCTCGTGGCCCTGCTCGACCAGCAGCGCCGCGGCGACGGCACTGTCGACGCCACCGGACATCGCCACCAGGACCCGCGCCATCAGGTGCCCCGCAGCCGTGGGACGACCTCGGTGAGCACCGCGACCGCGCGGTCGACCTCCTCCTCGCTGCTCGTCCAGCCGAGGCTCAGCCGCAGCGGTGTTCCCTCGAGACCACAGGCCTCGAGGACCGGTGAGGCCTTCGCCGCCCCGGCGCCGCAGGCCGCGCCGGAGGAGGCCGCGAGACCGGCCCGGTCCAGCTCCAGCGCGAGCGCCTCCGGGGCGACGTCGGCGAGCAGGACGTGCACGTGCGAGGCCAGCCGCCACCTCGGATCCGCCGGCCCGGACCGGGTCACCCCGTCCAGAGCCTCGAGCCCCGCCGCCAACCGGTCGCTCAACCGCCCGAGGCGCGTCCGGAGCGCGGCGCGCTCGGCCACCGCTTCCGTCAGGGCCGCGCCGCAGGCCGCGTCCAGGCCCACCGCGAAGGTCCCGGACCGGACCCCGCGGTCCTGACCCCCTCCGTGAGCGAGCGGGACCACCGGCAGCCCGCGGCGCAGCACCGCGACCCCGACCCCCTGGGGCCCGCCGATCTTGTGGGCCGACAGCGCCAGCGCGTCCACCGACCAGGCCGCGACGTCCACGTCCAGCGTCGCCACCGCCTGCACGGCGTCGGTGTGCAGCGGGACCCCCCGCTCCCGCAGCGCGGCCCCGAGCGCCGGCACGTCGTTCACCGACCCGAGCTCGTTGTTCGCCGCCATCACGCTGACGAGCACGGTCCGAGCCTGCACGGCGGCGAGCACCCGTTCCACCTCGACGCGGCCATCGCTGCCGGGCGGGACCACGCTCAGGCGCACGTCACCGCGCGCAGCGAGCCACCGGGCCGGATCGAGCACGGCCGGGTGCTCGACCGCGGTCGTGACCAGGTGCGGCACCGCGCGGATGCGGTCCCGAGCGGCCCACACGACGCCCTTGACGGCGAGGTTGTCGGCCTCGGTGCCACCGGAGGTGAACACGACCTCGTGAGGCGAGCAGCCGAGCGCCGTCGCCGCCTGCTCCCGGGCCTGCTCGACGGCGGCACGCGCGGCCTGGCCGTCGAGGTGGCTCGCGGAGGCGTTGGCGGCCTCGAGCCACGCGGCGAGCGCCGCCCGCGCCGTCGGGCGCGGCGGCGTCGTGGCCGCGTGGTCCAGGTAGGTGGTCATCGCGCGCAGGACGGTAGCGTCACCACCTCCCGACCGGAGCGACACCAGTGACCGGATCCCACCTACCCGACGAGGTCCCGTTCCCGCCGGTGCCACAGCACGTCGACCCCCTCGACACCGACGTCGGCGAGGCCGCCGGGCACCGGGTCCGGCTCCTGAGCCTCGAGCGGTTCGAGGGGTGGGCGGACCTGCGGTTCATCCGCTTCGACGCCGGTCACGGCCAGCGTCTGCCGCGTCGCGTCCCACCTCCGGAGGCGTGGAGCGTCACCTGCGACCGCGCCGAGGTCCGGGTCCACGATGCGGTGGGTCGGGGCGACCGCTGGTTCTCCAACGGGGAGGTGCGGCTGGTCCCGGCCCCGCCGGCCGGCAGCAGGCTCACCGTCGAGGTGGTGCTCGCCGACGGCGCACCGACGCTGCGCACCGAGCTGACCCTGCCCTCCTGACGAGGCGTGCCATGCCGTCGAACGCGACCGACCGCTTCCTCGCGCGCGCCGCGGCGCTCGGGCTCGAGCTCACCCCGCGGCGGTTCCCTGACGGCACCCGCACGGCACCTGAGGCGGCACGGGCGGTCGGCTGTGACGTCGCCCAGATCGTCAAGTCGCTCGTGTTCGTCGTCGACGAGCGCGCGGTGCTGGTGCTGACCTCGGGCGCGAACCGGGTCGACGAGGCGAAGCTCGCCGCGGCGAGCGGTGCCTCCTCCGTCCGCAAGGCCACCGCGGCGGAGGTCCGGGCCGCCACCGGCTACGCCATCGGCGGCACGCCGCCCTTCGGGCACGACACCGAGCTCGAGGTGCTGTGCGACCGGCACCTGCTCAACCACGAGGTGGTCTGGGCAGCGGCCGGCACACCGATGGACGTGGTCCCGCTCACCCCTGAGCAGCTCCTGGCCGCGAGTCGGGCGACCCCCGTCGAGATCCACGCCTGACGGCCGGGCACGCGGGCACGGGCCCAGCCCGCTCCACCACACCGTCGTCCCCGCCCCGACCCGTCCGTTCGTGGGGTGCGGGCACCTTGTGCGCGGCCACCCTGGGGCCCACGCTGAACCTCTGCCCGGCGGACCGATGGCAGACCGATGACCGAGCCGGGCGGCGGCCACGGAAGGGCACGAGATGAGCAACCACGACAAGCTCGAAGGCAAGGCCAAGGAGGTCACCGGCAAGGTCAGCGGCGAGAAGGACCTCGAGGCCGAGGGGAAGGCCCAGCGCGCGAAGGGCACGATCGAGGAGAAGCTCGACGACCTCAAGGAGACCACCCGTGGCGCCGCCAAGGCCGCGCGGGACGCGGTCGGTGGCGACGACGACACCGACGAGGATCGCACGAACTGACGCGCCGCGACGCTGCGCCGGTACGGGTAGCCCACGCTCGCCTCGACGCCGCCGACGGCCCCACCCCCCGGCGCACCGCTTCGGCGGGACAGGGCCCCGACCGCGACGGCCGGGGCCCTGTCCCGCACTGCGATCAGCGCCGGGCTTCGAGCTCCTCGATGAGCTTCGGGACGACCTTGTAGAGGTCACCGACGACCCCGAAGTCCGCGATCTGGAAGATGGGCGCCTCGCCATCCTTGTTGATCGCGACGACGTTCTGGGAGGTCTGCATCCCGGCACGGTGCTGGATCGCGCCGGAGATCCCGGAGCCGAGGTAGAGCGTCGGGGAGATGGTCCGTCCCGTCTGGCCGATCTGGTAGCGGTGCGGGTACCAGCCCGCGTCGGTCGCCGCGCGCGAGGCCCCCACGCCCGCGCCGAGCAGGTCGGCGAGCTGCTCCATGAGCTGGAACCCGTCCTCGGAGCCGAGCCCACGCCCGCCCGCGACGACCACCGCGGCCTCACCGATGTCGGGCCGGTCACCGCCGGCGACCTTCTCGACCGAGACGACCCGGGCCTCGGTGGCCTCCTCGCTGAGCTCGACATCGAGCGCCACGAGCTCGGGCGCCCCGGCGTCGCCCTCCACGGCGGGGAAGGCGTTCGCGGACACCCCGAGGAAGGAGAGCTTGCCCTCGGCGAAGGTCGACCGGGTGATGATCTCGCCCCCGAAGACCTCCTTGATCCCGACCCAGCGGCCATCCTCCCCGAGCTCGATCCCTGAGACGTCGGTGACGACGCCGGCGTCCATCCGGATCGCGAGCCGTGCCGCCACGTCCTTGACGTGGTTGGAGGAGGCGAACAGCAGCGTGTCGGCCTCGGTCATGTCGATGACGTACTCGAGCGCCTCGACCTGCGGCAGGGTGACGTAGGCGTGCGCGTCGGGGCTGTCCCAGTGGTACAGCTTCTCGGCGCCGTAGCTGCCCAGCGTCGCCGCGGCTGCGGCAGCGCCCTCGCCGAGCCAGACCGCCGCGACGGTGTCACCGGTCAGCGCCGCCAGCTCGCGGGCCTTGGTCAGCATCTGCAGGGACACCTTCCGGGGCCCGGCGTCGGAGTGGTCGATCAGGACCAGCATCTCGCTCATGTGTGTGCCTCCGTGGGTGTCTCAGACGAACTTCTTCTCGACCAGCCAGTCCGCCAGCTGCGCCGCCGCGGCTCCGGACCCGTCGTCCTCCACGACCGTGCCCGCCTCCTTGGGTGGACGTGGCTCGAAGGCGTACATCGTCGCCGAGGCGGCGCCGGCACCCACCTCCTCCGGGGTGACGCCGAGGTCGGCGAGGGACTTCACCGTCAGCGGCTTGGACTTCGCGGCCATGATCCCCTTGAAGGAGGGGTAGCGCGGGTCGTTGATGGCCTCGACGACGCTGACGACCGCCGGGAGAGGGGCGGTGACGACGTCCCAGCCCTCCTCGTGCTCGCGGTGGACGGTGAGCTGGCCGTCCTCGACCTCGAGGAAGCGCGCGTAGGTCAGCGAGGGCACGGCCAGCAGTTCGGCGACCGCCGCGGGAACCAGGCAGGTGCGGGCGTCGGTGGACTGGTTGCCGAAGATGACCAGGTCCCACTCCTCGGCCTCGACCGCCGCGGCGATGATCCGGGCGATCCCGAGCGCGTCGGAGCCCGCGATCGCGTCGTCGGTGATCTGGATCGCGCCGTCGAGGCCGTAGGACAGGGCCTTGCGCACGGTGCTCTGCGCGGACTCCGGGCCGACCAGCAGCACGGTCACCTCGGCGCCGAGCTTCTCCTTCAGCCGCACGGCCTCCTCGATGGAGAACTCGTTGACCGGGCAGAGCACGGACTCCCCGGCATCGCGGTCCACGGTGAGGGTGTCGGGGTCGATGACCTTCTCACCCGCGGTGTCGGGTGTCCGCTTGACGGGGACGATCACCTTCATGGGTTCTCCCTTGGCTCGGGTCGGTACCGACGGTGGCGACCGGCTGGTCGGGCCGGCTCCCCTGGCGCGCCATGGAAGTGGAGCGTGCGCTCAAAATCAAAATCCTGCCCTACGCTGCCGGGCGTGCCCACGTCGCTGACACCCCGACCCGACCGGCCCCCCGGGAGGCTGGTCCTGACGGGTGAGCGCACCCTGCCCGGGATCGCCGACGAGCGCTACTGGTACCTGCGGCACGTGGTGGCCTACCGGGTGGCCCAGGGACGCCTGCGGGCATCGCTCAC
>JBKHDS010000104.1:0-7382 GCA_046541215.1 Nitriliruptoraceae bacterium | reverse complement strand
CCGACCGCACCCTGATCTGCCCGCTCGACCTCGAGGGCCGCTCCCAGGTGGCGTGGTCGCAGCTCGCGGCCGTCCTCCCGGACGCCGTGCTCGACGCCATGCTGCCGCACCCCGCGTGCCGTGCACGAGCCGAGCGCACCCCCCGGGTGGTCCCGCACGTGCGCGACCACCCGTTCCTGGCCCCCCTGACGTGGTTCGTGGCCTTCTCCCCCCGCGAGCAGCGTGTCACCGATCCGCCCGAGGGCACCGGGCCGCGCCTCGTCCACCTCACGCTGGTGGGGCAGGCGGTCGGTCGCCTCGAACGCGTCCTGGAGGTGATCGAGCGGACCCTGGCGGGTGCCGACGACCTGCTCGCCGAGGTGGCGGACCTCGCGGTGTGGCTGGACGACTTCGCCGAGGGGTCGCTGCTCGAGTTGGACCACGGCACCGCCGGACGCCTGCGGGGCGCCGGTGGGCTCAAGCGGGACCGGACCACAGCGCAGCTGTGGCGGGCGGTCGAGGCGCTCGAGCAGGGTGATGATCACGCGGCCGCGGTGGCCTACGCGACCGCCCGCGCGGCGTGGTCGCTGCCACGGGCGCTGGCCCACGCGAGCTGACCGTCGAGCGCCGTGGTCGCTGCCACGGGCGCTGGCCCACGCGAGCTGACCGTCGAGCGCCGAGGCTCACGCCGTGGTCGTGGCCAGCGCGCGCTGCAGGAGCGCGGGGGTGAGGTTCCCACCCGAGAGCACCACGCCGATGCGGCGCCCGCGGACGTCCCCGAGCCGCCCGGACCGAAGCGCCGCGAGCGCGGCGGCGCCGGAGGGCTCGACGACCTGCTTCGTGCGGGTGGCGAGCCAGCCGACCGTGGCGAGCACCTCCTCGTCCTCGACCCCGACCACCCGGTCCACGTGCGCGCGGAACACCGTCAACGGTCGCTCCCCGATGGCCGTCGTCTGCTGGCCGTCCAGCACCGTCCGGGGGACCGGCACCTCGACGACGGAACCTCGGGCGAGAGCCCCGCGTGCGGCATGGCGCGCGGCCGGCTCCACCCCCACGACCTCGATGCCCGCCACCGCCGCCGCCAGCGCCACCGCGCACCCGGACAGCAGCCCGCCCCCGCCGACGGGCACGACGACGAGGTCGAGCCCGTCGACCTGCTCGGCGAGCTCGCGGCCCACCGTCCCCTGGCCGGCCATCACCGCGGGGTGATCGAAGGGCGGGATGACGGTGGCGCCTCGCTCAGCGGCGATGCGTGCCCCGATCGTGGCGCGGTCCTCGTCCTGGTAACGGTCGTAGAGGACGACCTCGGCGCCGTAGCCGCGGGTCGCGGCGAGCTTCACCGCCGGCGCGTCGGTCGGCATGACGATGACGGCGGGGATCTCGTGCAACGCCGCCGCGAGCGCGATCGCCTGAGCGTGGTTGCCCGAGGAGTAGGCCACGACCCCGCGCTCTCGTTGCGCGGCGGGCAGTGTGTGGACGGCGTGGTAGCCACCGCGGAACTTGAAGGCGCCGACGCGCTGGAGGTGCTCCGCCTTGCAGAACACCGAGGCGCCGAGCTCCTCGTCGAGGTGGCGGGAGGTCAGCACCGGCGTGCGGTGTGCCACGCCCGCGAGCACCCGCGCGGCGCGGGCGACGTCATCGGCGTCCAGCGGGAGCGGCCCGGTGGGCTCGTCCGGCCGTCGCTGCACCGAGGCGGGCTCGGCCGGCCGGGGACCGCCAGGGTCGCGGGAGCTCACCCGCCGAGGCCGAACCGCTCACGGTCGAGCCGGTCGCGGATCGTGTCGGTGATCGCGTCGGTCGCCAGGGACTGGACGGTGCGGAGCCGGTAGCGCCGCTCGCCCTCGGTCCCGGCCAGCACCCAGGCCTCGGCGGTCTCCTGGAGCCGCTGGTCGGCGACGGCGGTGAGGTCGTCCCGCTCGAGGTAGCGCGCCAGGTCGTGCAGATCGCTCAGCGCTGCCAGCCGCTCCTCCCCGTCGACGTCGTCGGGGTCGTAGGCCGCGAGCAGCAGCGCCGGAGCGGCCGGGTCCTCCGCGAGGCACAGCGCCGCGGTGTGCATGGCCATGTTGAGCTGCCGCTCGAGGTGGGCGGCACGGGTGAAGGCGGCCAGCTGCGCCGCCCGCTGCGGACCGGGCGCGTCGCGCTCGAGCGTGCGCAGTTCCTTGCGCAGGTCGCGGACGCGTTGGTCGGGGGTGATGGGCTTGCTGTTGCCGGTCCGGGCCATGGCGTGGCTCCTCGGTGGTCCCGTCCCGCGACGCTACCCGCAGCGGCGAGCTCAGCCCCCGCTGGCGCGCGGATCGCAGCGTTCCGCGGCAGCGGTGAGCAGGCGCTGCGCGGCCTCGCGCACCGCCTCGGCGCGCAGGTCGCCGCCCTCGCCGAGCGTGCGTCGCACCTCCTCGACGACCTGATCGGCCGGGCCCACGAGCTCCTCGGGCGCCTGCGCCAGCACCTCCTCGGCGGCCTCCTGGGCGGTCGTCGGCGACCCGGACTCGATCGCGGCGACCGTCCGGGTGACGGCGAGGCAGAAGCGCGCGTCCTCGGTCAGGCCCTCGACCTGGTCGCGGGCCTCGGCCAAGCCGGCCTCGACCTCGCCGCGGACCCCGGCCAGCCCGGTCTCGACCTCGTCGCGGGCCTGCTCGACGAGCTCGGTGGTCGGTGCCGCACAGCCCGCGAGCAGACCGGCCAGCAGCCCGACGACGAGGGTGCTGGCAGCGAGGTGGAGCCGGCCGGTGCGCATGGAGGGACGGTACCGCTGCCGGGCTCTCCCGGCGCACTCGGCGGGTCCCCGTGGATGCCCCCGGCGGGGGCGAGCGGCACCGGTTACCGTTGTGGTCCCGGCGGTCCCCGGGCCTGGCACCACCTCGACGCGTACGCCCACCGCCGGCCGACCTGGCAGGAGACACGCGTGGCGAACGACGAGCGTCCCATCATCACCGACGGCATCCCGGCGCAGTACCCCGACGCCGATGAGATCGAGACCCGTGAGTGGCTCGAGTCCTTCGACGCGGTCATCGACGAGCACGGTCCGACCCGCGGTCGGTTCCTGCTGCTGAAGGTGCTGCAGCGCGCCAAGGAGCAGAACATCGGGCTCCCGGCGCTGACCACGACGGACTACGTCAACACCATCCCGCCCGAGCGCGAGCCCAGCTTCCCCGGTGACGAGAAGATCGAGAAGCGCATCCGCCGGCACATCCGCTGGAACGCGGCGGTGATGGTCCACCGCACCAACGTCAAGTACGGCACCGGCGGCCACATCGGCACCTACGCGTCGGCGGCCTCGCTGTACGAGGTGGGGTTCAACCACTTCTTCCGCGGCCATGACGCCCCCGGCGGTCCCGACCACGTGTTCTTCCAGGGTCACGCGTCGCCTGGCATCTACTCGCGCGCCTTCCTCGAGGGACGCCTCAGCGAGGAGCAGCTGGACCGCTTCCGCTCCGAGGTGGAGCCGGGCGGGCTGTCCTCCTACCCCCACCCGCGGCTGATGCCGGAGTTCTGGGAGTTCCCGACGGTGTCGATGGGGCTCGGCCCCCTCAACGCGATCTACCAGGCCCGGTTCAACCGCTACCTGCACAACCGCGGGTTCCGGGACACCTCCGACCAGCGCGTGTGGTTCTTCGGGGGTGACGGCGAGACCGCGGAGCCCGAGGCGCTCGGTGCGCTGAGCGTGGCCTCCCGCGAGCAGCTCGACAACCTCACCTTCGTCATCAACTGCAACCTGCAGCAGCTCGACGGGCCGGTGCGGGGCAACGGCAAGATCATCCAGGAGCTCGAGGGGGTCTTCCGCGGCGCCGGCTGGAACGTGATCAAGGTCATCTGGGGCCGCGAGTGGGACGAGATGCTGGCGCTCGACGTGGACGGGGCGCTCGTCAAGCGCATGAACGAGGTCCCCGACGGGCAGATGCAGACCTACATCGCCAAGGGCGTGGACTTCGTCCGCGAGGACTTCTTCAACGCCGACCCGCAGCTCAAGGCCATCGCCGACCGTTTCAGCGACGACCAGCTCGACCGGCTGACCCGTGGCGGGCACGACTACCGCAAGGTCTACGCCGCCTTCAAGGCCGCGACCGAGACCACCGGCGCTCCGACCGTCATCCTCGCGCAGACCGTCAAGGGCTGGACGCTCGGGCCGGACTTCGAGGCCCGCAACGCCGTCCACCAGATGAAGAAGCTGTCGTCGGAGGCGCTGAAGTCCTTCCGGGACCGGCTGGAGTTCGACGTCAGCGACGAGCAGCTCGAGAGCGACCTGCCGCCCTACATCCACCCGGGCAAGGACAGCGAGGAGTACGCCTACCTCGTGGAGCGGCGCCAGAAGCTCGGCGGGTTCGTCCCCGAGCGGCGCGTCTCCTACCCCTCGCTCGAGCTCCCCGACCACGACGTCTACGCGCCGCTCAAGAAGGGCTCGGGCAACCAGCCGGTGGCCACCACCATGGCCGCGGTGCGGGTGTTCAAGGACCTGCTGCGCTCCGGCGACGTCGGTAAGCGCATCGTGCCGATCATCCCCGACGAGGCGCGGACCTTCGGGATGGACTCGTGGTTCCCGACCGCGAAGATCTACGACCACCTCGGCCAGAACTACGAGCCCGTCGACCGCGAGCTCCTGCTCAGCTACAAGCAGGCCAAGGACGGTCAGATCATCCACGAGGGGATCACCGAGTCCGGCTCGATGGGCACCTTCCACGCCGCCGGATCGGCCTACGCGACCCACGGCCAGCCGATGATCCCGCTGTACATCTTCTACTCGATGTTCGGGTTCCAGCGCACGGCCGACCTGATCTGGTCCGCCGCTGACCAGCGGGCGCGGGGGTTCATGCTCGGTGCCACCGCGGGCGGGACGACCCTCAACGGTGAGGGCCTGCAGCACCAGGACCGCCACTCGCTGCTGATCGCCCAGACCAACCCCGGCGTCGAGGCCTACGACCCCTCCTTCGCCTACGAGCTCGCCGTGCTGATCGAGAACGGGCTCGAGCGCATGTACGGCGGTGAGGACGGCAGCGGCGAGGACGTCATCTTCTACCTCACCGTCTACAACGAGCCGGTGATCCAGCCGGCCATGCCGGACCACGTCGACGACCAGCAGATCATCGACGGGCTGTACCGCTTCAAGGAGGGCCCGGGCGGGGAGCTGACCGCGCACATCCTGTCCTCCGGCACGATCATCAACGAGGCGTTGAAGGCCCAGGAGCTGCTGGCCGAGGACTGGGGCGTGTCGGCCGACGTGTGGTCGGCGCCGGGCTGGAACCGGCTGCTGCGCGATGGTGCCGCGGTCGAGTCCTGGAACCGGACGAACCCCAACGAGGAGAAGCTCGTCCCGCTCGTGCGTCGGATCCTGAAGGGCAACGAGGGCCGGCCGCACGTGGCGGTCAGCGACTGGATGCGGGCGACGCCCTTCCAGATCGCGGACTGGATCCCAGGACCCTACGCGGTGCTCGGTACCGACGGGTTCGGTCGGGCCGACACGCGGGAGGCGCTGCGGCGCTTCCACCGCGTGGATGCGACCTCCACCGCCTACTGCGTGCTCGCGGAGCTCGTGAAGCTCGGTGAGCTCGACGAGAGCGTCCTGCCGGAGGCGATCGAGAGGTACGACCTGGACTTCGCGCGGGTGCCCTACTTCGGGCAGCCGGGGTCCAACACCGACCGGACGCACTGACCCACCCACCACGATCGAAGGAGCACACCGTGACGGCACGTACCTCTTCCGCCCGCTGGGAGGGCGACCTCAAGGGCGGCACCGGCAGCATGGCGCTGGGCAGCGGCGCCTTCGAGGGGCCCTTCACCTTCGTGTCCCGTTTCGAGGAGGGCCCCGGCACCAACCCGGAGGAGCTGCTGGCCGCGGCGCACGCCGGCTGCTTCTCCATGTCGGTCGCGAACCTGCTGGCCCAGGAGGGGACCCCGGCGACCTCGATCGACACCGAGGCGACCGTCCACCTCGAGCGCGTGGACGGCAAGCCCACCATCACCCGGGTGGTGCTCGCGACCGTCGGCGAGGTCCCCGGCATCGACGAGGCGACCTTCGTCGAGAAGGCGGAGCTCGCCAAGGGCGCGTGCCCCGTCTCGAAGCTGTTCGCGAGCGCGGAGATCGAGCTCGAGGTCACCTTCCGCGGCTGAGCGGCGTGCCAGGGCGGCCCACAGGTCGCGGTTCCCCGTCCGTTGCGGCTCGGGTACCGCTACGATACGGAGCGTCAGACGCGCTCCGGGACCCTCCGGGGCGCCGGTTCACCAGGCCGGTGGGACGTGCACGAGGCACGCCAGCGGCCGTTACACGGAAGATGCACCAGCATGCCTACCGGCACCGTCAAGTGGTTCAACGCGGACAAGGGCTACGGCTTCATCCAGCCCGATGAGGGCGGCGACGACCTCTTCGTCCACTTCTCCGCCATCAACGTGCAGGGGTACAAGACCCTCGAGGACGGCCAGGCCGTCACCTTCGAGGTCACCCAGGGCCAGAAGGGGCCGCAGGCCTCCGACGTCAGCCCCGCCTGAGCACTCCTCGGCTCACGCGGGCGCAGCAGCGTCAGCCTGAGCGTTCGAGCCCGGACCGCGAGGTCCGGGCTCGACCCGTGTCGGGGGGCGGCGCCACCGGCACGCCGGCGGTCGAGGTTGCGCGATCTGGGCCGGCGCGTGCGGTAGAACCCCACCCTTCCCCGCAGACGATGACCGTGACCGACCGGGAGCCCACGGCGTGGCCGAGTTGACCTTCTTCTACGGGACCATGAACTGCGGGAAGTCGACGCTGGCGCTGCAGATCCACCACAACGCCGTCCAGGCTGGTAAGCGCTGCCTGCTGCTGACCAAGCACGACCGCCAGGGTGGGTCCATCAGTTCGCGCATCGGGCTCGCGCAGCCGGCCACGATCGTGACCGATGAGCTGGACCTCGCCGCGCACGTCGTCGCGCTGCTCGGGGCCGGTGAGGTGCTGGACGTGCTGATCTGCGACGAGGCGCAGTTCTACTCGCCGGCGCAGGTCGAGCAGCTCGCCCGGGTCGTGGACGACCACGGCATCGACGTGCAGGCCTTCGGGCTGCTGACCGACTTCACCACGACGCTGTTCCCGGGCTCGCAGCGGCTGCTGGAGCTCGCTGATCGGCGTCAGGAGCTGCAGGTCGAGGCCCGCTGCTGGTGCGGGGAGCGCGGCACCCTCAACGCCCGCACCCTGGACGGGCGCATCCAGCGCGAGGGCGAGCAGGTCGTCGTCGGTGACGTCGACACCGGCACGGTCGCCTACGAGGTGCTGTGCCGTCGGCACCACCGCGAGGGCATCACACGCGAGCTCGCGGACCGACCGCTCACCGTCGTCCACCTGAGCGCGTAGCGCACGCCCGCCTGCGAGAGGCCTCTGTCGCCACCCGGATCGGCCGGGACCGCTGAGGTCCACACCGAGGACCGGGGCCCCACGCACCTGCGCGGGG